>JAYPSS010000039.1:0-10078 GCA_038133115.1 Flavobacteriaceae bacterium
TTAAACTATCTCCCTCTGAGATTTATACCCTTGCTTCGATTGTTTCTAAAGAATCGGTGAAAGTAGATGAACGACCTAGGGTTGCTGGCGTCTATTTAAACAGGCTGAGAAAGAGTATGAAACTACAGGCAGATCCGACTGTCGTTTATTCGATAAAGCATAGCACAGGTAATTTTGATACAATTATTCGACGTGTTCTATACCGAGATCTTCGCTTAGATAACCCATATAATACATACAAAAGAAATGGCTTGCCAATAGGACCGATCACAATGCCAGAAGTGAGCGCTATTGAAGCGGTGTTAAATGCAGAGAGGCATTCATATCTGTATTTTGTTGCAGATGTGGAAAGACCTGGTTATCACAATTTTTCCAAAACACTCTCTGAGCATAACCAAAAACGAAAAGCCTATACCGAATGGCTAAATGATCGAAACATTAGAAGGTAATAGGCGAGTAGTTTATTTCTTAAGGATGCTGAAAATTGCAGGTCTTTTGTGGAGGTCTGGACTAGACGTAGTTTTCCACATACTAACCGGTAGCGTTTTAATGTACTCCTTGTCACCATTAATCTCGACCGCTACAGACAATAGGGTTTCATTACCTAAAACCTTAAGCAGAAACTCAAACATTTTATCATTTCGATAGGGAGTTTCCATAAAGATTTGAGTTTGACCAAAACTAAATGAACGCTTCTCTAATTCGAGTACAGTTCTTTTCTTATCGTTGGAATCAATAGGTAAGTACCCGCTAAACGCAAAGCTTTGTCCATTAAGTCCACTTGCCATAAGTGCAAGTAAGATCGATGAAGGGCCCACTAAGGGTATCACCTTAATATTTTTTTGGTGGGCTACCTCAACCAAGCGACTTCCAGGGTCAGCTACGGCAGGAACACCTGCCTCAGACATAAGCCCTATAGAAATCCCTTTTTGACAAGGAGAAAGTAAAGATTCAATCTCTGTTGTTGGTGTGTTTTTGTCTAAAATAGATAGAGTTAGATCGGGTTGAGATACCTCGGGATAAATGCACCGAATCATCTTTCTAGCTGTCTTCTCATTTTCAACTACAAAATGGTTCAGTTGTTTAATACATTCAATAACTCCTTTGGGGATAGAAAAAGACGCCTCACCCTCATGAATAGGCACGGGTATAAGGTATAATTTACCAAAAGGGTTTGCCATTTTAAGATAAGATGTTAGTTGATCGGAGAGCGTTTAAGAAAACTTCTTACCTAAATCGTCAATGTATTTTCTGAACTGCTTGTCTGTATCAGCAAGATTCTCTACGGTACGACAGGCATGTAAGACTGTAGCGTGATCTCGCTTACCAATTTGTGATCCAATACTTGCAAGTGAAGCTTTGGTGTATTTTTTGGCAAAATACATAGCTAATTGCCTTGCTTGAACAATATGACGCTTTCGAGTCTTGGATTGCAGGGTGTCAAGGTCCATCTCGAAATAATCAGCCACCATTTTCTGGATGTAATCGATCGAGACTTCTTTTTTGGTGTTTTTAACAAATTTATCTACCACCTGTTGAGCGAGCTCTATAGTTACCTCCTTTTTATTAAAAGATGCTTGAGCGATCAAGGAGATGATAGCACCTTCTAGCTCTCTGATATTACTTTTAATATTCTGGGCGATGTAGTCGATGATGTCTTCAGGTAGTGTCATACCATCTAGGTATAACTTATTCTTAAGAATGGCTACTCTTGTTTGATAGTCTGGTTGCTGTAATTCTGCAGAAAGTCCCCATTTAAAGCGTGATAGTAGGCGCTGTTCGATATCTTGCATATCTACAGGGGCTTTGTCAGAGCTCAAAACTACTTGTTTACCGTTTTGATGTAGATGATTGAAGATGTGGAAGAATACATCTTGAGTTCCACTCTTACCGGCTAGGAATTGAACATCATCAATTAGTAAAGTGTCGATCAGTTGATAAAAGTGAATAAAATCATTTCTAGTGTTATTCTTTACTGACTCAATGTATTGCTGGGTAAATTTCTCTGCAGAAATATAAAGTACCGTTTTATCGGGGTGCTTTTCTTTGATGTCTACACCAATGGCGTGCAATAGGTGTGTTTTACCTAATCCTACATTCCCGAAAATGAGTAATGGATTAAATGAAGTGCCCCCTGGCTTGTTCGCAACGGCCTGACCCGCTGATCTGGCCAAACGGTTTGACTCTCCTTCTAAGAAGCTCTCAAAGCTGTAAGAGGTATTAAGTTGAGAATCAATTTTAATATTTCGTATACCCGGAATGACAAAAGGATTCTTTAAACTAGGATCTTTTTGTACAATAGGAACGTCAAGTTCTTGAGTAGAGAATGCGCTCTTATGTCGACTTGGAATTTGCTCAGTATGTGAAGTTGCTTCCTCATTTTGCATTTTAATCACATAAAGAAGCTTTGCTGACTCTCCCAGTTCTTTGCGGAGTGCAACTTTTAATAATTTTACATAGTGCTCTTCAAGCCATTCGTAAAAAAACTTACTAGGAACTTGAATACTCAGTGCATTGTCTTGGAGTTTAACGGGATAGATAGGTTCGAACCATGTCTTGTATGCTTGAGGTTGAATGTTATCCTTTATAAAGGACAAACATTTATTCCAAACATGTTCAGCAGACATCTTCACTGTTTATTATTAGGCTTAAAATTTAACGAATCGATGGATGAAAAAAACCAAAAAGGTGACCCACCGTTGGAATAACAAATATGTTTACTTCTTTGCTTAAAAAAAAATTATTTGGGTATTTGTTTTTAAGTTTTTTTGACATAAATAAGAGAAATGCAATTGAGGTTGGTTTAATTTAAAAATTCATTATTGAATACACATTATATACAGGTTCGAGTGCGCTACCAAGAGACCGATCGTATGGGAATAGTTTACCACGCTAACTTTCTGTCTTACTTTGAGTTAGGAAGGGTTGAGTGGTTGCGTAATAAAGGGTTGGACTATGCTCGTTTAGAAGATTCTGGGGTGCTTCTTCCCGTGGTAAATATCAGTATCAATTACAAGGCGCCGGCTAGATATGATCAGTTACTTTCTGTTGAGACTGAACTAGTTAAAATTGGGGGTGCATCCCTAGTGTTTCATAACAAAATCTACGGTGAAAATAAACAACTTTTAGTTGAGGGTGAAGTGACCTTAGTTGCTACCGATTTTAGTTCGTTTAAGCCAATTAAATTACCAACTAGTCTGCTTTCTCTGATTCAGAAATAATTAGATCAACATACCGCTTGTTATTTTTTAATTTAAAAAGAAAAATTTCATTGGTTGAAAGGGGGATGGTGAATGCTATCGAAATGAGTTCTAAGTAGCTGGTAGAATTGATTTTACCTCCATGCTGTTCAATCATTGTTATGAGCCATCTCTCATCCGTATAGTTGACTTGTACCGAATAGTTTGCTGAAGGGATAACTTTCATTTTATTACACCCCAATAGTACGCCATTTGCAGTGGTTTTATACGCACCAATTAAGCCGGGTATACCGAGTGGTGTTCCTCCAAATTCTCTAACTACAAATACCGCCGTATTATATAGATTATGTTGTATAATCTGTCCTAATACAGGAGGTCCCGAGCTGTTTTTTGGTTCACCATCATCTGTGCAAAAGGTTTGATTTTTTTGAGGTTGGTCTCGATAGGCTGATACCACATGATTAGCTTTGGGGTAAATGAGTCTGAAATGCCCGACCCTTGATTTAAAATCCTCTAAGTCGTTAAATGGCGCAGCGTATCCATAGAATTTGCTCCCGCGGTCTTTGAAAATAAAAGGTCCTTTTTCCTCTGTAATTTCTAAATATTCGCAATTACTCATTGATTTGCACAGTTTCTGTGAATAATCACTTTGTCACTTGCGGATTTCATGATTTTCAGCGGCTTATGATCGATGCTTGGAGCCCTTACACCTTCTATTAGGTTAGAGTTGCTTTTGAAAATAATCGCTTCGTCCCAAAGATTGCGTTCCAAAAACTGATTAATTACCTGTAATCCTCCCTCAACGAGGAGTGTTTGTATTTGATGCTCTATGCAATGATTAAGCAGTAAGTTTAAGGTTTTGGATGAGTCCTCTATAGCGATTTGATAAATACTTGAGCTTCGTTTTTCAGGAGTTTTGGTAAACTGCGTAATTGAAACTTGCTTATTGAGCCAACTGCTAGGAATGTCAGTTAGTTTTCCTCCGATAATTAGAATTTCAGGGTCTTTACCGGCCCAAATTCGAGTATTTAGAGAGGGTTGGTCGTAACGCAGGGTTTCCGCTCCGATTACAATTCCCATAGAGCAAGCTCTTAGTTTGTGGGCCCATTGTTTTGATAAAGATTGAGAAATCCAATAGGAGCCAGGTTTTGTTTGTTGGTCTTTTTGAGGAGCGATGCATGCGTCCTTAGACTCGGCCCATTTTAAAGTGATGTAAGGTCTTTTGTGATTGATAAAGGTTAAGAATTGACGATGAATCTCAGTGCATTCCTTTTCGAGTACACCAGTCGTTACATCGATATTCGAAGCTCTTAATAGGCTAATGCCTTTTCCTGCTACTAAAGGGTTTGGGTCCTGGCAACCGATAACTACCTTGGGGATTCCCGATTGAGCGATGGCCAAAGAACATGGAGGTGTTTTTCCAGTATGCGAGCAAGGCTCGAGCGTAACATATAGTGTGGCCTTTTTTAAAAGAGGTAAGTCTTCTTTTCTAATTTGATTTAGGGCGTTGATTTCAGCGTGATTGCCTCCGTAATTCGAGGTGAACCCTTCACCGATAACTCTATTTTCTGATACGATAACGGCTCCTACCGAAGGATTTGGCCTGGCTCCATGGCTATTTTTTAATGCCAATTCTAAGGCCCTTTTCATGTAGAATTCACGTATCTTCACCTATCAAAAATAGAGAAAGAAAACAAGATTTGAGATGCGGTTAGAATCGATTCAGATATCTTTAATTCAACCCGAGGATAGTCAAGAACTTGGGGAGTTGATTAAGAGGGTTTTAGAGGAGATGAATGCTCCTAAAACAGGGACGGCATACGCAGACCCTTATCTTTTTGATTTGTATTCTTATTACAATTACCCGAAGAGAGATTACTATTTAATTCGTTACAACGGAGAGTTGTTATGAGGGGGTGGGTATGGAGATCTTACTGGGGCGACAGAGGAAGTTTGTGAGATTCAGAAAATGTACTTTGACCCAAGATTGAGAGGTAAGGGGATCGGAAAGAAATTATTGCTACAGCTAATCGAAGAATCAAAAGGTGCAGGTTACAAGAAAGCTTATATTGAAACACTTCCTCAAATGAAATCGGCTATTGGCTTGTATGAACATTTGGGTTTTACCTACTTAGATGGCCCTCTAGGAGGTACGGGTCACACTTCTTGCCCTATTCATTTAATACTTGAAATTTGAGTATTCAAGAGTTTGAAAATAAATGTTTTAAACAATTAAATTTTCTGTATTCAAATCAGGAAATTACTAGCTTATGCAAATATGCTTACCAGGAGTATTTCGGAAATAATTGGCCGTCAGAAATTTTGGATAAGAGGCGAGAGATTAGCCTTGACAAACAAAAGCTTTTTGAAAATTATTTGAATCAATTGGTGCTCGGCACTCCTTATCAATACATATTTGGTTCTGCTGAATTTTACGGATTAAAATTAAAAGTAGGTGAAGGGGTATTAATTCCGAGACCTGAGACAGAACAGTTGCTAGATTGGGTGTTAGAAGATTTTGTAGGACAAGAAAATTTAAAGATCCTAGACGCTTGTTGTGGTAGTGGTGCGATTTCAATTGCGCTTTCAAAGCATCTGGAATCGGCTCATATTACTGGAATTGATATTAGTGAGCAGGCACTGAATTTCGCCGCGGGGAATGACAAACTTCATCAGTCTAATCTTCAGTGGGTAAAACAAGATCTGTTTGATTTTACACCTAAAGTAAATTTTGATATAATAGTGTCTAATCCACCTTATGTCAGAGAATTAGAAAAAAAAGAGATGCATCGAAACGTCCTAGAAAAGGAGCCTCATACCGCACTTTTTGTAAGTGATAGCGATCCGCTAGTATTTTACGAGCGATTGAGGTACCTCTTTAAAAACCATACCGAAGATCACGCAGTGATGTATTTAGAATGCAATCAATATCTAAAGAAAGATTTGATTCAATTATACTCCCCTGAATTTATTGTAGAATCACGAGATGATTTTAGAATGAATTTTAGAATGCTAAAGTTATCTAAGAAGTAATGAAACCAGAAGAACGCATCATCCAGCTTACGCAGGAATTAATAGAGCACAATCGACGATATTATATCGAGGATCAGCCCATCATCTCTGATTACGATTTTGATCAATTGTTGAAGGAATTGAGTTTATTAGAACAGGCTTATCCGCATTTGGCCGATCCTAATTCACCAACCAAGCGTGTAGGAGGTGGAGTTACTAAGGACTTTCTTACAAAAACTCATCGCTATCCGATGTTCTCCTTGGATAATTCCTATTCGCTTGAAGACATCAAAGAATGGATAGGTAGGATTCAAAAAAGATTAGGACAAGATCCTACAGTAAGTGGTGCTGAACTTTCCTACTGCTGCGAGTTGAAATACGATGGAGCTAGTGTATCGATTACCTACAAAAATGGTGAATTGACAGAGGCTATAACAAGGGGGGATGGGAATCAAGGCGACGATATAACAATGAATGTAAGAACTATAAAAACCGTTCCATTAAAACTTAGGGCTCCCTTTCCTGAAGACTTTGATATTCGAGGCGAAGTGATACTAGCGCGAAGTGCATTTAACCAGTTAAATGACAAAAGGCGAGCGGACGGGTTACCAGAGTTTATGAATCCACGTAATACCGCCTCAGGGAGCTTAAAGCTGCAAGATTCTAACGAAGTTTCTAAGCGAGGTTTAGACTGTTTTCTGTACGGAGTTGTTTCTGAAAATCAGCTGTATAACTCACAATATGAGCTACTGCAGAAGACAAGGTCGATGGGTTTCTTTGTTCCGAATCATTCTGCTTTGTGCCATTCCATTGAAGAGATTGAGGCCTTTATAACGCATTGGGATGAAAAACGTAAGGAGTTAGATTATGAAATTGACGGTATTGTTATAAAGCTTGATCGCATCGACTTACAACAAAAATTGGGTTTTACAGCCAAGTCTCCACGTTGGGCGATTGCCTACAAGTTTCAGGCAGAAGAAGTAATGACAGAGTTGAATTCTGTTGATTTTCAGGTAGGAAGAACAGGTGCAGTAACCCCTGTTGCTAATCTTACTCCTATACTTCTCGGAGGTACGATTGTTAAACGCGCCTCCTTACATAATGCGGATCAAATTGAAAAGTTGGATTTGTATTACGGAGACACGGTAACGGTTGAAAAGGGAGGTGAAATTATTCCTAAGATTACAGGAGTAAAGAAAGAATTACGTAAAAGGAATAGCGCAAAAGTTTCTTTTACAAAAGCATGTCCAGAATGTGGTAGTATTCTCGAAAGGCCAGAAGGTGAGGCGGCTTACTATTGCCTGAATCATACCGGTTGTGCTCCACAGGTTATTGGTCGAATTCAGCACTTTGCCTCACGTAAGGCAATGGATATTGATGGGATCGGAGATGAGACCATTGCTCAGCTCGTCAATGAAGGGGTAATTGCAGATATAGCTGATTTATACCAATTAGAATATAACCGGTTGATTACTCTAGATCGAATGGCGGATACTTCAGTTCGAAACTTACTTGAGGGTGTTGAAAAAAGCAAATCAAAACCCTTTGAGAAAGTACTATTTGGGCTAGGTATTAGAATGGTTGGAGAAACCGTAGCGAAGAAGCTGGTGAAATCGTTTCCGACGATAGAAAAACTCTTTTCAGCAGATTTAGAAGCGTTAAGTGAGATCCCAGATATTGGTTTGAAAATTGCTGAGAGCGTAATTACCTTTAGGACTAATGAAAAAAATATCGCTCTAGTGGACAGACTTAGAAGCGCAGGATTACAGCTTGAAAAAGGGATAGATACGTCTATTCAAACACAATCTGTTTTTACGGATAAGAAAGTGGTGGTTTCTGGTGTTTTTAATTCTTTTAGTCGGGAGGAGTTAAAATCAAAATTAGAACGCTTGGGCGCTGTGAATCAGAGCAGTATTTCTTCAAAGACTGATTATGTAATTGCTGGTGAAAACATGGGACCGTCAAAACTTCAAAAGGCCGCATCTTTGGGAGTTCCGATTCTTTCAGAGTCGGATTTCCTCGAAATGTTATAATTGTAACACGATGTTTTTATTTAGTTAATCAAGTAGACTTTCTAACAAATCAATTGCGTTGGCGTTGATCGATGAAGTATTTTTGCAATCCAATAATTAGTCAATGATACAATTTGGTGGTCTTGGTGTTGCTTTAGTTACTCCGTTCAACAACTCCGGAGCTATTGATTTTATTGCTCTTGAGGGATTAGTAAATTTTCAAATCAACCAAAAAGTAGACTATTTGGTGGTCTTGGGAACAACTGCCGAAACAGCCACGCTTTCAACGGATGAAAAAATCGCCGTTCTTGAATGTGTTAAAGAGGTAAATCAAAATAGAGTCCCCATTGTATTAGGTTTAGGTTCGAATGACACGCGATCGCTCGTTGCACAGTTAGATGTCTTTGATTTTGAGGGAGTAGCGGGGATTCTTTCAGTCTGTCCTTACTACACCAAACCCTCCCAAGAGGGCATGTTTCAGCATTTCTCGGCATTAGCATCAAACACCTCCATGCCAATTCTTTTGTATAATGTGCCTGGGAGAACGGGTGTTTCTTTAGCAGTAAGCACGGTGAAACGTTTAAATGATGCTCATTCGAATATTATTGGGATAAAAGAAGCCAGTGGCGATTTACCTACCATAACGGCATTAAAACAAGAATTGCCGAATGGTTTTCAGGTCATTTCAGGGGATGATTTTACCACTATTCCTGCCATTGCTCGAGGTGCTGTAGGGGTGATATCAGTTATAGGGCAAGCGGTTCCTAAACTTTTTGGCAAAGGAATACGTGCCGCTTTATCTGGTGATTTAGAGACTGCAAATCGTATCAATGAAGAGATTCAATGGTTTTGTGATTTGGTTTTTAGAGAGGGTAACCCGACCGGAATAAAGTCGAGTTTAGCCTTCATGAGACTGATTGAATCTAATTTGCGACTACCCCTAGTGTCAGCGACAGAGGAACTCCGTTCGCTTATTTCCACCGAAATGACTAGATTGGAGGCTTTGTGATCTTAAAAAAGATTACTTTTGCCCCATGAATTTACGCCTACTAGTTATTCCTTTTTTGTCGCTCGTGCTATTTAGTTCTTGTAGCGAGTACCAAAAGGTACTTCGTAAGAACGATGTCAAGGAGATGTATGACCTCGCGAATTCTTATTACGAGCAAGGAGACTATGTAAAGGCAAAGCGTCTGTTTGAAGTAATTGCCCCAAAATATGCCGGTCGACCACAAGGAGAACGCTTGAGCTTCTTTTTTGCAAATGCTCAATATTTGACGGGATCTTATTATTTATCGAGCTATCAGTTTGAAAGGTTCATTAAATCTTATCCAAATAGCGACAAAAGAGAAGAAGCGAGCTTTTTAGAAGCGGCAAGTTATTTCAAGATGAGTCCAAAATTCAGTTTAGATCAGACTGATACAGACACAGCACTCATTAAATTACAGTCGT
Organism: Flavobacteriaceae bacterium; assembly: GCA_038133115.1. Taxonomy (GTDB): domain Bacteria; phylum Bacteroidota; class Bacteroidia; order Flavobacteriales; family Flavobacteriaceae; genus UBA3478. The sequence continues at coordinate 9,674 of JAYPSS010000039.1, forward strand.
TTATCAATGACTACCCAGATTCAGAATACTTCGCTTCTGCGAATGAAATGGTTCAAACTTTAAACATCAAAAAGCAACAAAAAGCTTTTGAAATTGCAAAACAGTACGATAAATTGGGAGAATTCAATCTACCTGTTTTGTTTTCGGCGATTACCTCTTTGAATAATTTCATTTTAGAAAATCCAGGATCGATTTATAGAGAAGAAGCGTATTTTATCCGATTGAAATCGGCTACTATACTTGCAGAGAATTCTACCTTTCAGAAGATGGATCAGCGTTTCAAAGACGCCCTGAAATACTACAACGAGTTCAAAAGAAATTACCCTAATTCGAGGTTCACTGAAGAGGCCGATGCCTACAAAGAAAAAATTGATGAATCTCTACTTTCACTAACGTCATCTTAAT
>JAYPSS010000040.1:0-8403 GCA_038133115.1 Flavobacteriaceae bacterium
AGATGCTGAAGTACTTTTACTTCTACAGCAGCACCTTCTACGACTGGGGCGCCAATAGTAACCGAACCGTTATCATCGAGCAATAGAACACGATCAAAAGAAACTTTTGAACCTTCTTTAGCGTCTAAACGGTGTACGAATACCTTCTGGTCTTTTGCAACCTTAAATTGCTGCCCTGCCATCTCTACAATTGCGTACATAATGTAATATTTAGTTCATTTCGCTATTAAGCGGGTGCAAATATAATTCAAAATAACGAGTTACCAACAGTTTACAAACATTTTATCTCCCTCAGAATTAACAACTTTATAATAGTTGAAACCTCCTTCAAAACGTATCTTTGTGTAATGCACAAACCTCAAATAGTTGTTACAATTTCAAGGGTTTGTCGCTATAACAGTACTAATTAAACTAATATCTATTCAATGAAGCCTCTTTATGCTTTCACTGCTGTACTTGGTCTTTGCTTGGGAACCCTTCAAGCACAGCAAGTAGACTTTGAAGAATACGATTTAGACAACGGTCTTCACGTTATTCTTCACCAAGACAATACTGCGCCGGTAGTCGTAACCTCGGTTATGTATCACGTTGGTTCTAAAGATGAAAATCCGGCCAAAACAGGATTTGCTCATTTCTTTGAACACCTTTTATTTGAAGGTTCAGAAAACATCGAACGTGGAGAATTCTTTAAAATCGTTACCTCTAACGGAGGGTACAACAACGCGAACACCACCCAAGACCGCACCTACTATTACGAACTCTTTCCGTCGAACCAGCTAGCCTTAGGACTCTGGTTAGAATCAGAACGATTAATGCACCCGATTATTAATCAGATTGGCGTCGATACTCAAAAAGAAGTGGTTCAAGAAGAGAGAAGACTTCGAGTAGACAACGCGCCTTATGGTCAATTGATTGAGAATATGTTTAAGAACTTATTTAGCAATCACCCTTACCGTTGGTCGGTTATTGGTTCTTTAGACCATTTGGCTAGTGCCTCTCTAGAAGACTTCCAAGAATTCAAAAAGGTGTATTATGTTCCAAATAACGCCACATTAGTTTTAGCAGGAGATTTTGAAAAAGAAGAGGCGAAGCAACTCATCGAGGATTATTTCGGTCCTATTCCCAGAGGGAAAGACGTGGTAAAGAAAACTTACGATGAAGCACCAATCGATGGCTCTGTTTACGCTCAATTCGAGGATGCCAATATTCAAATTCCGCTGATTCTATTAGGTTACCGTACACCAGGTCAAGCCTCTAGAGATGCCTATGTACTCAATATGATCTCCTCTTACCTGAGCTCAGGACAAAGTTCTGTTCTCCAAAAAAAATTAGTAGATCAAAAACAAATGGCACTGCAAATCTTCGCTTTCAACTATAGCTTAGAAGACTACGGAGCCTATCTTTTAGGAGGTCTACCTCTGGGAGACAATACTATGGATGATCTTGTTGCAGAAATCGATGTAGAAATTGAAAAACTACAAAACGACTTGATTTCTGAACGTGATTATCAAAAACTTCAGAATCAATTCGAAAACTCATTCGTTAGCGCTAATAGCTCTTTTGAGGGAATTGCAGAAAATTTAGCTTCATACAACCAGCTTTTCGGTGACACCAACCTGATCAATACAGAGATTGAAATTTACAGAAGTATCACTAGAGAAGAAATTAGAGAGGTTGCCAAAAAATATCTTCAAAAGCAACAACGTGTTGAATTAAAGTACGTTCCAAAACAAGACTAGTATCATGAGACTTAATATTCAAACTATTTTACGTAAAACCACAAAGACGGTTCTAATGACAGCCGTATTTGTAAGTGCTAGCTTGACCGCACAAGTAGACCGTTCACAACAACCCGAGCCCAGCGGGTCTCCGGTGATTAAATTAGAAGAACCTCAAGCCTTTGAGCTTAAAAACGGATTAAAGGTTCTCGTGGTTGAAAATCATAAACTACCTCGGGTTAGCGTTCAGTTGCTCTTAGATAATCCGCCCATCTTAGAAGGAGAAAAGGCAGGTGTATCAAGCCTAACAGGAAGCCTCTTAGGTAAAGGATCTATGAATATCTCAAAGGACGACTACAACGATGAGGTAGACTTCTTAGGCGCCTCAATCAATTTCTCTGGTCAAAGTGCTTTTGCTTCGACTTTATCTAGAAATTTTCCTAGAATCATTGAGCTCATGGCCGATGCGGCGATTCATCCAAACTTCTCGGGGGAAGAATTTGACAAGGAAAAAGAACGCTTCATCGAGAATCTAAAATCTGATGAAAAAAATGTTTCAGCAGTCGCTCGTCGTGTAGAGTCAGCACTTGCTTATGGAACCGCTCACCCGAATGGTGAATTTTCGAGTATCGAAAGTATCGAAAAAGTAACCCTAGAAGATACCAAAGCGTTTTATGAAGACTTTTTTGTTCCTGAAAACGCTTACCTAGTATTAATCGGCGATGTGAGTTTAAAGGACGCCAAGAAACTAGTAAAATCAAATTTTGGAAAGTGGAAGGCGAAATCAGCTAAACTAACTCCATTTGCAGAGGCTTCGAATCCGACAGCTACAGAAATCAACTTCGTAGATATGCCCAACGCTGTACAATCTGAAATTATTGTACAAAATCTGGTTGATCTTAAAATGAGTGATGCGGACTATATTCCTGCGCTTATTGCCAACCAAATTCTTGGAGGAGGAGCAGAAGGCAGACTCTTTCTAAATCTGAGAGAGGATAAAGGATATACCTACGGATCCTATTCAGGTATCGGCAGTAGCAAAGACACCAAAGCACGTTTTAGAGCCACCGCGCAAGTTCGAAATGCAGTGACAGACTCAGCTGTAGTTCAGATTCTAGAGGAAGTTAAGCGAATTAGAACAGAGCTTGTTAATCAAGAGGACCTTAAAAACGCTAAAGAGAAATACAAAGGAAGTTTTGTGCGTTCTCTAGAGCGTCCACAGACGGTAGCAAATTTTGCCCTCAACATAGAAACTCAAGGTCTAGACGAGGATTTCTATGAGACCTATTTAAGCCGTATTGATGCCGTAACTGCTGAAGAAGTAATGGCCGCCGCCAACAAGTTTTTTGCTCTTAACAACCTCAGAATCGTGGTGGTAGGAAAGGGCGTTGAAGTAGCCGAAGCTCTTGAAAATATTAATTTCGATGGTGCCAATCTGAAGGTGAACTACTTTGATCCCTTTGCAAACTCAATCGAAAAACCAACCTTTAGCAAGCCACTACCTGCAGGGCTTACTGCACAAAAGGTGATTGCCAACTACCTAGATAAAGTAGGCGGTACTGAAGCTATTAAGAGCGTTCGTTCCTACGCTATAAAAGCTACTGCTACCATCCAAGGCATGACACTCGAGCTGGCAACTTCAGCAAAGGGAGCTAACTACACTCAGGAGATGAAAATGATGGGCAATGTTATGCAGCGTTCGGTACTTACCGAAAGTGAAGCTTACCAAGAGATGCAAGGTCAACGCATCCCAATGAGTGAGGAGGATCGCCAAAAAATGCAATTAGAAACAGGGATTGTTGCCGAGCTTGCATGGGTAGATCATCCAGAAATCAAATTGACCGCTATCGAGTCGGTGAATGGTTCTGACGCATATGTTGTTCAGCTGACTAAGGATCGCGCGCTTTATTTCGATGTAAATACAGGGCTCAAGATTCAAGAAATCGTAACAGTTGAAGCGGGCGGACAAACAATTACCCAAAAAGCCTCGTTCAGTGACTACAAAGAAGTTAACGGAATACTTATTCCTCATAGCGTTTCTAGAAATCTAGGGCCACAGACACTAGACTTTACGATCGCTGAAATCACAATTAACTAGAGATGAAGAAAGTTCTTATCCTATTCGCACTAATAGCCAGCCTAGCAGTAGCATGTAAAGGTGAAACTTCAAAATCGAACACCGAAGCCAAAGTAGTAGATCCTTACACGATGGAAGGTGTGATGGCGGTACACGATGAAGTAATGCCCAAAATGGGGCATATGGCAAAACTATCTAGTGCATTAAAACCACTAGCTGATGCTTCTCCTGAGGGACCTGAGGCACAAGCCATCGAGGATCTAAAGGTTGCTCACGAGGCCATGATGACATGGATGAAAGAAATCGGAGACACTTTTACCCACGAAGAAATCATGAAAGGAGCTGCTTTAAACGATGAAAAGAAAGAAGCGCTTCGAATTGAAGCAGACAAAATTGCCGAGGTAAAACGCTTAATACTAGAGAGTATTGCCAATGCTGAGGCCTTGTTAAAGGAATAATAAACCCCTTTCGTAGCTATATTATAGGGCTGTCTTTGGCAGCCCTATTTTTATTTGCTTAATTCTTCGGTTATCAATGCTTTCAACCGTCAAGGTATACCCCTTGAAACGAATAACTTCTCCTCGTTTCGGAAATCCTTTGGTGATCTCTAATACAAAACCAGCTAGGGTCTCTGATTCTCCCTTAAACTCTTCGAACACATCGACGCTGCTTAATTCAGCAACACGATAGAAGTCTTTCAATGAAGTTTTTCCTTCAAAAACATAAGTGTAATAATCGATACGAGAATAAACTAGATCAATATTATCGTACTCGTCGCTAATGTCTCCAACAATCTCTTCAATTACATCTTCTAGGGTGATCACACCAGAGGTTCCTCCGTACTCATCGACTACGATGGCTAAATGTGTTTTTTGATTCTGAAAATCCACCAATAGATCATCTAACTTCTTATTCTCTGGCACAAAAAAAGGAGCGCGCAATAGTTTCTGCCACTCAAAATCATCTTCGTCTAAGTGCGGTAACAAGTCTTTGATAAAGAGAACTCCCAAGATCTTATCCATCGAATCTTCAAAAATAGGCACTCTGGAATACCCCTTTTCAGTGACCCGCTGCAACACCTCAGCGTAGCTCAGGTCGCTTTTAAGACCAAAAATATCAATACGTGGACGCATCACTTGACGAGTCTCAGTGTTACCAAAAGTTACAATTCCTTCAAGTAATTTCTTTTCTTCTGAGGTGGTATCCTCTTGCGAAGCTAATTCTAAGGCCTGAGAGAGATGGTCTACACTAATCTGAGCACGTTTATCCGCCAATTTATCTTCAAGCAAGTGACTTAATGACTGAAGTGGTCGACTTAACGGGCTAAAAAGTTTGTCTAAAATCGAGAGTATTGGTGTCATTCTCAGAGAGACAGTGATCGGATTTCTATTTGCATAGATCTTTGGCAAAATCTCACCGAAGATCAATATCAAAACAGTGGCGATCGCAATATCAAATAGCGTTTGCAATGACAATATTCCAAAAAGTAGGGTTTCTGAACCCGAGAACCAAAAATCAGAGAGGCTTGTGAAGAGTAAAACAATAGCAATATTGACTGCGTTGTTTGCAATAAGAATCGTAGCTAATAAGCGCTTTGGTGTGGAGAGTAAGGTTAAGGTTTTTGCCCCTTTCTGTTCTGGATCTTCTTTCAATTGATTGATGTCGGTTGCCGACAAACCAAATAACGCAACCTCTGAGCCTGAAATAAATGCAGAACTAATAAGTAAAAATAGGAGCCCTATTATAGAAATAAGAAGCTCAAGGTTACCTAAAACGGAAGTCTCGTTAACAGCTAAAACAGTTGAAATTAAAGTACTGGATAGGGGGTCTGAGCTCATAGTTTAGAACGGAAGATCATCGTCTTCTGCAGGAGTAATATCAGCTGCAGGAGTCGCGGAGGGCTGACTAGCTGATGGTTGTCCCATAGGCGCCCCACCTTCTTTTGGAGGGCTAAGGAATGTAAAGTCGGTTACATGCACCTCAGTGCTATAGCGCATTTGTCCGCTTTCATCTTGCCATTGGCGGTTTTTCAATCGTCCTTCAACATAGATTTTGTCACCTTTCTTTAGGTACTTCTCACAAATTTCTGCTGCTTTATTTCGCACAACTATGTTATGCCACTCGGTGTTTGAAACCTTTTCACCAGTTTGTTTATTAGTATAGGTTTCATTCGTAGCTACCGGAAATCTACCGATACAATTTCCACCTTCGAAATAGTGCATTTTAACCTCATCTCCTAGATGGCCAATGAGCATAACTTTGTTGAGTGTTCCTGACATAAATTTAAAAGTACTAAATTTTGAATTGTTGAAGCAATCGCTCCATTAAAGTTGAGGTCGGATATTGATCAATTTCATCCATAGAAACTACCGGCTGTTTTAGATTTTCTACCTCAACTCGATAGACGCTCACCTCGAGATGTCGATGAGAAAGCTTGTGCACTATTGGGTTTTTACTTATCAATGTCACCTTTGCGCTTTGACCTAAGAATGACTCAATTTCATTCACAGTTAATTCGCCCGAAGTATCAGATTCTATAAGCGGAAACTCATACAATCCCGCCCAAATACCATGGTTAGGTCGTTTTACAAACCGTGTGTTTCGATTCTGGTCAAGCAGCATTAAATAATGTAGATAACGCTTGCTTATTTTTACTTTCGACAATTTGACGGGTAAATCATCAATCTTGTTTGTTGCTAATGCTAGGCATCGATCATTAAATATACAGCTCGTGCAATTCGGCTTTTTTGGGGTACACTCAGTCGCCCCAAATTCCATAATTGCCTGATTAAAAAGATCTGGATCTTTGGGATCAATTAAAGAGTCTGCCAATTCTTGAAATAACTTTTGACCACTCGATTTGTTAATGGGCTCATCGATACCGAAAACACGCGACAGTACCCTGTAAACATTGCCATCAACAACTGCCTTTTTTTCCTTAAAAGCAAAGGAGGCTATCGCTGCAGCTGTGTAGGAACCAATACCTTTTAACTTCAAGAGTTCATGATAGGTTTCTGGGAAACGTCCCACAAAATCTTCGCAAATGATTTCTGCTGTTTTTTTTAGATTTCGAGCACGTGAATAGTACCCTAACCCTTGCCAAAGCTTTAGAACCTCTTCCTCATTTGCCGCTGCAAGATCTTGAACTGTGGGATAAGCTGCCTGAAACTTTTCATAATAAGGAAGTCCTTGCGCCACTCGAGTCTGTTGTAGAATCACCTCAGATAGCCAAATAAGGTATGGGTCACGCGTATCTCTCCACGGGAGAGATCGTTTACTTATTAAATACCACTTTATAAGTGGAGCTGAAAAATATCGGTTATCTTCGCTCATCTGTTATAGTAGCCTAAAATTTAGAGGCTTAAGGCTAAAAATGCATTTAATTCGTATATTTGCAAGCCTTAAAAAATTATTAAAGATAACCAGCATATGACGAAAGCAGACATCGTAAGCAAAATCTCTGACAAATTAGGAATTGAGAAAGGAGATGTACAAGCTACTGTAGAATCTTTCATGGAAGAAGTGAAAGCATCCCTAGAAAGTGGAGATAATGTTTACTTAAGAGGTTTTGGTAGCTTCATTATCAAAACAAGAGCTGAGAAAACAGGTCGTAACATTTCGAAGAACACAACCATTAAAATTCCTGCACACAACGTACCCGCATTCAAACCTGCTAAGGTTTTTGTAGAAGGCGTAAAAAACGGTGTAGAAGTAAAATAAGTATTAATCGATAAATCAACCGCATTATGCCGAGTGGAAAGAAAAGAAAAAGACATAAGGTAGCGACTCACAAGCGCAAGAAGCGCAGAAGAGCTAATCGCCACAAGAAGAAATAAGTAAGCTCGGGCTCTGTCCCGAGTTACTATTTTTCACCCCATACGTTCATTGACATTTTCGAATACCGCTGACAAAACACTTTGTGTTCTGCAGCACCATTATTAATTAGTGTACTAGTATTTCTACTGGTGCAATAAATATCGTAACCGTGAATAAAGAATTAATCATTCGAACACAGAACAACACGGTCGATTTTGCCTTATTAAAAGACGGGAAATTAGTTGAATTACACCGAGAAGAAGGAGATAACAGCTTCTCTGTGGGAGACATATTTCTCGCGAAAGTACGCAAGCCGGTTACTGGTTTAAATGCTGCCTTTGTAAATGTGGGGTATCAAAAAGATGCCTTTTTACACTATCATGATCTGGGACCAAGAATTGGTTCTCTTATGAGCTTTACTAAGGGAGTATTGAGCAAAAAAATTACGGATTTCAGTTTGACAAACTATCCGCTAGAAAAAGAAATAGATAAAGACGGCAGTATCAACGATGCGATTAAAGCCAACCAATCTATTCTGGTTCAAATAGTCAAAGAACCAATATCAACCAAAGGCCCTCGAATTAGTTCAGAGCTGTCGTTGGCAGGTAGATATGTAGTTATGGTACCTTTCTCAGATAGAGTTTCAGTTTCACAGAAAATTGAGAGTAAAAAAGAGAAGGATCGTCTCAAGAGACTGGTGATGAGTATCAAGCCGAAAGGTTTTGGTATCATTGTGAGAACAGTGGCCGAAGGTCAAAAAGTAGCCAGCTTAGACGCTGACATACAACGCCT
>JAYPSS010000040.1:8503-10057 GCA_038133115.1 Flavobacteriaceae bacterium
GTTCCAATCTATGAGAAATTTGGGATTGATCGACAAATCAAAACATCATTAGGGAAGACCGCTTCTATGTCAAAAGGGGCGTACCTGGTGATTGAGCACACCGAGGCCATGCACGTTATCGATGTCAATAGTGGCAATCGATCTAACAAAGCAAATAATCAAGAAGACACTGCACTTGAAGTAAATCTCATTGCTGCGACAGAAGTTGCTAGACAACTACGTCTGCGCGATATGGGAGGAATTATCGTAGTCGACTTCATTGATATGGCTAAGAATGAACATCGCAAACAGCTCTATGATCACCTGCGTGAAGAGATGAGTGATGATCGTGCAAAGCACAAAATTTTACCGCCGACGAAGTTCGGTCTGATTCAAATCACGAGACAACGTGTAAGACCAGAGGTAAATATAAAGACCCGCGAAAAAGATCCGAATGAAAATGGAACTGTTGAAGCTCCAATCGTTTTGATTGACAAAATGAATTATGAAATCGAAAAGATTTTAAGCAAAAAGAATAACAAAGGAGGTATCTACTTAAACGTTCACCCGTTTATTGCGGCTTATCTCACCAAAGGGCTTAATTCTATTCGTTTTCGCTGGTTCTTAAAGCATAAGAAGTGGATACATATTATCCCTCGAGATGCCTATACCTACTTGCACTACCGTTTCAAAAATAAACAAGGCAAAACGATACGTTTATAGATAAAGCCCCCTCGATGAGGGGGCTTTTTTTTTGCAGTAAACCGAAGTACTTTTGAAGGGTGTACTACAAACCCAAGACCACATCTTATACCATTGACGAGGCAAAACAGCGCATTGAAAATTATTGTGCCTATCGAGAGCGCTGCCATAGTGAAGTAGTTTCAAAGCTTGATTCAATGGGGATGATTCCTGAAGCCATCGAAAAAATCGTAGGTGATCTCATTCAGTCCAATTACCTGAATGAACAACGCTTCGCCATTCAATTCACACTGGGGAAGTTCAGGATCAAGCATTGGGGAAAAAGACGTATCGAAAGAGAGTTGAAGTTCAAAGGACTCAGTCCTTTCACCATAAAAAAAGCGCTTCAAACTCTAGAAAAGGAAGATTATGAAGGGAGTTTTCACTCCCTCTTTGATAAAAAATTAGATTCGTTCAGTGCTTTAGAAGGCCAAAAACTTAAAAGCAAACTCATCCGTTATTTTCAATATCGAGGCTGGGAGAATGAACTCATAATTAACCGAATTGAACAGCTTTAGGCCCGATTCATCATGAGATTAGTCAAATTCGCAGAGCAACAGGTATTGGCCTCCTTAGTGAGTCTAAGTGTACTGTTGCGCTTTCCTTTCTTTTTTAGAGACTATATCGACAAGGATGAGAGCACCTTTATTCTTATGGGCCAAGCCTGGGTTGACGGATTTCTGCCTTACACCTTGTTATGGGACTTAAAACCGCCACTAGTCTTTCTATACTTCGCTAAAATCATATTTCTATTTGGCAAATCTCTTTTCGCTATTCGCTTTTTTGGAGCGGTAATCGTAGGATTTAACGGATACCTATTGTACCGAATCGCAC
>JAYPSS010000041.1:0-5243 GCA_038133115.1 Flavobacteriaceae bacterium
ATTCCTAACGTTTCTGAAGAGGCTACTAAAGACCTGGATGAAAACGGAATGATTCGTATTGGAGCAGAGGTGAAGCCTGGAGATATCCTAATTGGTAAGATTACTCCTAAAGGAGAATCTGATCCAACTCCAGAAGAAAAATTACTTCGCGCGATCTTCGGTGATAAGGCTGGAGATGTAAAAGATGCCTCATTAAAAGCTTCACCATCGCTTAGAGGTGTAGTAATTGATAAGAAGTTATTTGCGAGAAGCGTTAAGGATAAGCGTAAACGTTCAGAAGAAAAAAACGCTATCCAAGCTTTAGAACTTGAATATGAAGTTAAATTCCAGGAGTTGAAAGACCGTTTGGTAGAGAAATTATTCACTATCGTAAATGGTAAGACTTCTCAGGGAGTTCTTAATGATTTAGGGGAAGAGGTTTTACCAAAAGGTAAGAAGTACACGCTTAAAATGCTTCACGCAGTTGAAGATTTCGCTCACCTTGTTGGTGGAAGCTGGTCGGTTGATGAACCTGTAAACGGGCTTGTTGCAGACCTACTTCACAACTACAAGATTAAGCTTAACGATCTTCAGGGTAACCTTAGAAGAGATAAGTTTACCATTTCTGTCGGAGATGAGTTACCTGCAGGTATCATGAAACTTGCTAAGGTTTATATCGCTAAGAAGCGTAAGCTGAAAGTAGGTGATAAGATGGCAGGTCGTCACGGAAACAAAGGTATTGTCGCACGTATTGTTCGCGACGAGGATATGCCTTTCTTAGAAGACGGTACACCTGTAGATATCGTACTGAACCCACTTGGGGTACCTTCTCGTATGAACATTGGTCAGATCTATGAGACTGTTCTTGGTTGGGCAGGTCAAAAATTAGGTCAGAAATATGCCACTCCAATCTTTGACGGAGCGAACATTGATCAGATCAATGTTTTAACCGATGAAGCTGGTATTCCTAGATACGGACACACTTATCTATTTGACGGTGGAACCGGAGAGCGTTTTGATCAACCAGCAACGGTTGGTGTGATCTACATGCTTAAACTAGGCCACATGGTTGATGATAAGATGCACGCACGTTCTATCGGACCATACTCTCTGATTACTCAGCAACCACTTGGTGGTAAAGCGCAGTTCGGAGGTCAGCGTTTCGGTGAGATGGAGGTGTGGGCACTTGAAGCTTATGGAGCTTCTTCTACGCTAAGAGAAATCTTAACCGTTAAATCGGATGACGTAGTAGGTCGTGCGAAGACCTATGAAGCGATTGTGAAAGGGGAGACTATGCCAGAGCCTGGTCTACCTGAATCATTCAACGTTCTTATGCACGAATTAAAAGGATTAGGACTCGATATTCGTCTCGAAGAATAATTCTAAACATTAATTAAACAAAGCTTTACGTTATTATGGCTAGAGTTAACGATACAACTGAGCAAAGATTTAATAAGATTTCGATTGGTCTTGCTTCACCTGAGTCTATCCTTGGGGCATCTCGAGGTGAGGTACTGAAGCCTGAAACCATTAATTACCGTACACACAAGCCTGAAAGAGATGGTCTCTTTTGTGAGCGTATCTTCGGTCCTGTAAAGGATTACGAGTGTGCTTGTGGTAAATACAAGCGTATCCGTTATCGCGGTATCGTTTGTGATCGATGTGGTGTTGAGGTCACCGAGAAGAAAGTTCGTCGTGATCGTGTTGGACACATTTCACTAGTAGTCCCTGTTGCTCATATTTGGTATTTCCGTTCGTTACCAAACAAGTTAGGTTACCTTCTTGGACTTCCGTCGAAGAAACTTGACATGATCATTTACTACGAACGTTATGTAGTTATTCAACCAGGTATTGCAAAGGGTCCTGAAGGCGAAGATCTTCAAATGCTAGACTTCTTAACTGAAGAAGAATACCTAAATATTATTGATGAACTTCCACAAGAGAACCAATATCTAGAAGATTCAGATCCAAACAAATTCATCGCTAAGATGGGTGCTGAATGTTTGATCGAATTGCTTCAACGTATTGATTTAGAGACGTTGTCTTATGAATTACGTCATAAGGCAAACACCGAGACTTCTAAGCAACGTAAAACTGAGGCGTTAAAGCGCCTACAAGTTGTCGAGTCTTTCCGTGAGTCTCAGGCTAATCGCGAGAATAAGCCGGAGTGGATGATTATGAAAGTGGTTCCTGTAATTCCACCAGAATTACGTCCGCTTGTACCACTAGATGGAGGTCGTTTTGCTACCTCAGATTTAAATGATTTATATAGACGAGTAATTATTCGTAACAACCGTCTTAAGAGATTGATCGAGATTAAAGCTCCTGAAGTCATCTTAAGAAACGAGAAGCGTATGCTGCAAGAGGCGGTCGATTCATTATTCGATAACACACGTAAAGCTTCTGCAGTTAAGACAGAATCAAATCGTCCGCTTAAATCACTTTCTGATTCATTGAAAGGTAAGCAAGGTCGTTTTCGTCAAAACTTATTGGGTAAGCGTGTTGATTATTCAGCTCGTTCGGTAATCGTTGTTGGTCCAGACTTAAAATTATTTGAGTGTGGTTTACCAAAAGATATGGCTGCCGAGCTATACAAGCCTTTTATTATTCGTAAACTGATTGAGCGCGGTATTGTAAAAACTGTTAAATCAGCGAAGAAGATTATCGACAAAAAAGAACCTGTAGTTTGGGACATCTTAGAGAACGTGATCAAAGGTCACCCAGTTCTTCTTAACCGTGCCCCTACACTTCACCGTTTAGGTATTCAGGCTTTCCAACCTAAATTAATCGAAGGTAAAGCAATTCGTCTTCACCCTCTTGCATGTACGGCATTTAACGCTGACTTTGATGGGGATCAGATGGCGGTTCACTTACCACTAGGTCCAGAAGCGATTCTAGAGGCACAATTACTAATGTTGGCTTCTCAGAACATCCTGAACCCTGCCAATGGTTCACCAATTACCGTACCTTCTCAGGACATGGTACTGGGTCTGTACTATATGACCAAAGAAAGACGTTCTACCTCAGAAGTTCCTGTTCAAGGTGAAGGGTTAACCTTCTATTCTCCTGAAGAGGTAGTTATCGCTTTCAATGAGAAACGAGTAAATCTTAATGCCGCAATTAAAATCCGCGTTATGGATTTCAACGAGGCAGGTGAGTTAGTACCTCAAATCATTGAAACTACTGTAGGGCGTGTGTTATTTAACAACGTAGTTCCTGAAGAAGCTGGTTTCATCAATCAAGTATTAAACAAGAAAGCGCTTCGTGATATTATCGGACGTATCCTTGAAGTAACTGATGTTCCTAGAACTGCTGAGTTCTTAGATCGTATCAAGCAGATGGGTTATGAGTTCGCTTTCAAAGGTGGTCTTTCTTTCAGCTTAGGTGATATTATTATCCCTGCTGAAAAAACCAAGATGATCGAAGAGGCAAATGCTCAAGTAGATGGTATCATGGGTAACTATAACATGGGACTGATCACTAATAACGAGCGTTACAATCAGGTGATTGATGTTTGGACGTCTACCAACGCAATGCTTACTGAGCTTGCTATGAAGCGTATCCGAGAAGATCAGCAAGGATTTAACTCGGTATACATGATGCTTGATTCTGGTGCTCGTGGATCTAAAGAGCAGATTCGTCAGTTAACCGGTATGCGTGGTCTTATGGCTAAGCCTAAGAAATCTACCGCTGGTGGTGGTGAGATCATTGAAAACCCAATTCTTTCAAACTTTAAAGAAGGACTTTCAATTCTTGAGTACTTTATTTCAACGCACGGTGCTCGTAAAGGTCTTGCGGATACTGCACTTAAAACTGCGGATGCCGGATACCTTACTCGTCGACTTGTTGACGTTGCTCAAGATGTAATAATTACTACCCAGGATTGTGGTACCCTTAGAGGGGTTGAGGTTGAGGCCTTAAAGAAAAACGAAGAAATCGTTGAAACTCTTGGAGAACGTATTCTTGGACGTGTTGCTCTAAACGATATCGTTGATCCATTAACTGGAGACGTGATCGTTGAAGCAGGCGGATATATCGAGGCTGCAGAAGTACAGAAAATTAACGCTACTGCAATCGACCGCGTAGAAGTTAGATCTGCACTTACTTGTGAGGCTGAGAAAGGTATTTGTGAGAAATGTTATGGTAGAAACCTAGCAACCAACAAGCCGGTTCAAAAAGGTGAATCAGTAGGGGTTGTTGCTGCTCAATCGATTGGAGAGCCTGGTACACAGCTTACTCTTCGTACCTTCCACGTAGGGGGTATCGCAGGTAACGTTTCTGAAGAAAGCCAGTTAATCGCTAAGTTTGACGGTGTTGCCGAGATTGAAGACTTACGTGTGGTTCAGGGTGAAAACACTGAAGGCGAAAAGGCTAATATCATTATTTCTAGAACCGCTGAATTCAAACTTGTTGAACCTAAAACGGGTGCTGTATTAAGTACGCACAACCTGCCTTACGGTTCTCAAGTTTTTGTAGAGAATGGAGCTAAGATCAAGAAGGGTGATGTTCTTTGCCAATGGGATCCTTACAACGGTGTAATTATTTCTGAATTTACAGGTACCGTTGCCTTTGAAAATATTGAGCAAGGGGTGACTTATCAAGTTGAAATCGACGAACAGACTGGTTTCCAAGAGAAAGTTATTTCTGAGTCAAGAAACAAGAAATTAATCCCTACACTTCTTATCAATGATAAGAAAGGAAACGTACTTAGATCATACAACCTACCAGTTGGTTCTCACCTCATTGTAAACGAAGGTGATTCAATTAAGGAAGGTAAGGTTCTAGTTAAGATTCCACGTAAATCGGCTAAAACTGGAGATATTACAGGAGGTCTTCCAAGAGTAACCGAGTTATTCGAGGCAAGAAATCCTTCAAACCCTGCAGTAGTTTCTGAAATCGATGGTGTAGTATCCTTTGGTAAAATTAAGCGTGGTAACCGCGAGATTATCGTAGAGTCTAAGCTTGGTGATGTTCGTAAATACTTAATTAAGTTATCGAACCAAATCCTTGTTCAAGAGAATGACTTCGTGAAAGCGGGTATGCCATTATCTGATGGTTCAATCACTCCGAATGATATTCTCGCGATTAAAGGGCCATCGGCAGTTCAGCAGTACTTAGTTAATGAAATCCAGGAGGTTTACCGACTTCAAGGGGTTAAGATTAACGATAAGCACTTTGAGGTAGTTGTTCGTCAGATGATGCGTAAAGTAGAAATCGTTGATGCTGGAGATACGCTATTCCTTGAAGGGCAATTAGTACACAAG
>JAYPSS010000041.1:5253-9607 GCA_038133115.1 Flavobacteriaceae bacterium
GATGAATTCATCAAAGAAAACGATACTATTTTCGGTATGAAGGTAGTTGAAGATGCTGGTGAATCTGAGAATCTTAAAGCAGGTCAGCTTGTTACTGTACGTCAGCTCAGAGATGAAAACTCTCTACTTAAGCGTCAAGACAAGACTTTAGTAAGTGCTCGTGAGGCGATCGCAGCTACGGCTACTCCAATCCTTCAAGGTATTACTAGAGCTTCTCTACAAACCAAGTCATTCATCTCAGCTGCATCGTTCCAAGAAACGACTAAGGTTCTTAACGAAGCTGCGGTTAATGGTAAGGTAGACGGTCTAGAAGGTCTTAAGGAGAATGTGATCGTTGGTCACAAGATTCCTGCAGGTACTGGTCTAAGAGACTACGATCACATCATCGTAGGTTCAAAAGATGAGTATGAAGCTAGTCAAGTAACTCCGACTTTTGTAGACGAAGACGCGATAAACATCTAAGCTCATGTCAGAGAAGGATCAGAGCATAAACGTAGAAATCGATGAAAAAACCGCTGAGGGTATTTATTCCAACTTGGCGGTTATCAACCACTCTGCATCAGAGTTTGTTGTAGATTTTGTAAGTATTATGCCTGCTACTCCAAAGGCAAAAGTTAAGAGTCGTGTAATCCTTACTCCTGAACATGCTAAGAAGTTAGTGAAGGCGTTGCAAAACAATATCGCCAACTTTGAGGCTGCACACGGAGAGATTAAGGAATATCAGCAACCCACGATACCGATCAATTTCGATAAGATGGGAGAAGCATAAAAAAAGGCGTCGTTTACGGCGCCTTTTTTTATTTAAACTCTGAAGTGAGGTGGAATCGAATACTTGGGTATTTCTGTTCGGCCATTTGAAGGGAAAACGCCGAGTCTGCAAGAAAGACCAATTGATTCGACTTATCTCTAGCTAAGAATTTTTGTTTCACTCGTTTGAAGTCTTTGAACTCTTCGCTGTTTGGATTGTCAGTATCTACCCAGCAAGCCTTGTGAATAGGGAAGTTCTCATAGGTACACTTTGCTCCATATTCGTGTTCTAAACGATATTGGATGACCTCGTACTGAAGCGCCCCCACGGTACCAATAATTTTTCTTCCGTTAATATCAAGGGTAAATAACTGTGCTACCCCTTCATCCATTAATTGATCAATCCCTTTGAATAGCTGTTTAGCCTTCATTGGGTCTGCGTTATTAATGTATCTGAAGTGCTCTGGTGAGAAGCTTGGAATACCGCGATAATTTAGATTTTCTCCAGAAGTAAGGGTATCACCAATTTTAAAATTCCCGGTATCATGTAGACCTACGATGTCCCCAGGATACGATATGTCAACGATCTCTTTGCGCTCCGCAAAGAAGGTGTTTGGGCTAGAGAATTTGAATTTTTTCTGATGTCTAACGTGTAAGTAAGGTTTATTGCGCTCAAAGGTTCCTGAAACGATTTTAATAAATGCCAAACGGTCTCTGTGTTTCGGATCCATGTTGGCATGAATCTTAAATACAAATCCACTAAATTCTTCTTCTTGAGGGTTCACGACTCTTTCTTCGGCCGCCTTTGGACGTGGGGTTGGAGCGATATCTATAAAACAGTCAAGTAGTTCTCTAACTCCGAAGTTGTTTAATGCTGAACCGAAAAAAACGGGTTGTTGAGTTCCGGCCAAATATTCATCACGATTAAAACTTGGATATACCCCCTCGACGAGTTCTAGATTCTCTCTTAGTATGTTTGCAGCGTTCGATCCTACTAACTTGTCAAGCTGTTCACTTTGAACATCGTCTATTGCGGTCGTTTTAGATACATGAGTTTTATTGCTCCCATCAAACAGATTGACATTTTTTTCATAGAGATTGTAGATTCCTTTAAAGTCGTACCCCATGCCGATTGGGAAACTTAAGGGTGTAACTGCAAGACCTAATTTTTGTTCAACCTCGTCTAAAAGATCGAATGCGTCTTTACCCTCACGATCGAGCTTGTTAATAAACACAATCATAGGGATATTTCTCATCCTACAAACCGAAACTAATTTTTCAGTTTGTTCCTCGACTCCTTTTGCCACATCGATTACTACGATCACACTATCTACCGCTGTCAGGGTTCGGTAGGTGTCTTCTGCGAAGTCTTTGTGACCTGGTGTGTCGAGAATATTGATCTTTTTATCGCGGTATTCAAAAGCAAGAACTGAAGTGGCTACGGAGATCCCTCTTTGGCGCTCAATTTCCATAAAGTCACTGGTCGCGGTTTTCTTGATCTTATTATTTTTTACTGCTCCAGCCTCTTGAATCGCTCCTCCAAATAGAAGAAGCTTTTCAGTCAGAGTAGTTTTACCAGCATCTGGATGGGAGATGATTCCGAACGTTCTACGTTTATTGATTTCTTTCGCGATAGACATAATAAGCAATAAGACCGCAAAAATAGCCATATTTTCAGTGTGGTCATTTGGTGGCTACCGAATAAGAATTGAGTAATTTTATAAAATGAAAAAGGAATATGTAATATTGGTGGATACTGCCGATCGTGAATTAGGCACCATGGAAAAAATGGAGGCTCACGAGAAGGCGACTCTTCATCGTGCGTTCTCTGTTTTTATCTTCAATGACCGTGGAGAGCTCATGCTTCAGCAACGTGCTGCGCATAAATATCACTCGCCGCTTCTTTGGACCAATACTTGTTGCAGTCACCAGCGACTGGGGGAGTCTAATGTTGAGGCTGGATAACGTAGACTAAGAGAGGAAATGGGCTTTGAGGTCGATCTAGATGAGAAGTTTCATTTTGTATACAAAGCAGAATTTGATAATGGCCTTACTGAACACGAGCTTGACCATGTGATGGTGGGCTATTATAACGGTGAGCCTACCATCAACCCTGAAGAGGTAGCTTCTTGGAAATGGATTAATATGGAGGTGCTTCAACAAGACATGCAGGATCATCCTCAAGATTACACCGCCTGGTTCAAGATCATTTTTGATCGTTTCGTAGAATTTTTAACAGAACAATCATGAGAGTAAAGGTAAGTAGACAGGCTCATTTTAATTCAGCCCACCGTTTGTATCGTGCAGACTGGTCATTTGAGAAAAATCAAGAAGTGTTTGGTTTATGTAATAATCCCAATTACCATGGACACAATTATGAATTGATTGTTAGTGTTACCGGTGAAATTGATCCCATAACCGGATACGTTATGGATATGAAAGTGCTCAAGGATTTAATTAAATCTGAGGTTGAAAACGCATTTGATCATAAGAATTTAAATCTTGAGGTATCTGAATTCAAAGAAATGAATCCTACCGCAGAGAATATTGCAATTGTAATCTACAATAAACTTAGACCTCATATTGAGGCGGATAAGGATATCGAAGTGGTTTTATATGAGACTCCTAGAAACTTTGTGACCTATTCGGGAAACTAAAATTCATCCATCTATAATAACCCGTTTAACCTTTATTCGGAAAAGATAAACTAAATGTTTTTTTTTTAACTTTTTTAATTACCTTGATTACAAATTAGAATAATAAGATGGCAAGTATTAAAGCTTTAAAGAAAGAGATCAACTACGTTTTAGGCGAACTCATCGAGGCAGTTTATGAGTGGGAGTCTGAAACAAATAATCTCAATTCTGAAGCAGGAAATCAGATCATCGATAACTGTATTGAAGTTTACGATGAACTTATCGACCTCGTAAATGATAATGAAAATCCAATGAAAAAGGATCACTTCAAAAAGGTCAATGAGTATTTAGAAAAGAAGGCAAATGAAATTGCCGATCAAATCAATAGTTTAGGAGACTAAACTACTGAGACAGCTGACTGTTTAGCAGTTGACCATATGAGGATTTTTTAATGGCATCAGAAAAGCCATTAAAAATTGAGTCCTTCCACCTTGGATTGAGTTCTTCCCCTTCACTTGTAACCAAATAAGCCGAAACGTATTTATTTGGGTTAGTAAGTGCATAGTTAGCTATGAACTGATAGCGTTTAAGGTTATTACTATTGCTTTGATTCACTATCGAATCCACAAAGCGTTGATCACTTATACGATCGGTTTGAGCTAATTGCATCAGCTCAAAGTCTTTCTTGGTAAAGCGACTCAGCATTACTTGAAGGCTTTCGAATGCCTCGTGCTCTTCACCGGCTTTTATTACCGCGGCATTTTCGAAATTCGTTAATGAAGTAGTTATTTCAATTTCTCCAGGTTCAGCAAAAAAAGCAAGGCGATCGTTGAATGTTGAACCGTCAGCTTTTTCTAGATAAGCATAGATGAGCTCTGGGTGATTTAGATTTAACCCCAGGTTAAGCGTCTCTTTCCCATTACTTTCTACAGAGTCTAAATTTATAAGTCCTGCATCTGTAATCTTTTGAA
>JAYPSS010000042.1:0-3883 GCA_038133115.1 Flavobacteriaceae bacterium
CAGAGGAGAAGATTCAAATCGCTAAGAAATATTTGCTTCCTAAGCAGTTGAAGGAACATGGGCTAGAGAAAAAGCATTTGAAATTAAGCGATAAACTCGTTCGAATTATCGTTGAAGAATACACCCGAGAATCGGGAGTTAGGGGCTTAGAGAAACAAATCTCGAAACTCGTTCGATATATTGCCAAATCGGTTGCGATGGAGGCCGATTATGCGGTGAGTCCTTCTGTTGAAGAACTCTATGAGATTATGGGTTCTAAAAGATACATGAACGATTTGAGTGAGTCTAATGCTATTCCTGGAGTTGTTACTGGTCTGGCTTGGACCTCAGTGGGGGGAGCCATTCTTTTTATTGAGGCCAGTCTTTCAAAAGGAAAAGGAGTGCTCACCATCACCGGTAATCTAGGGAATGTAATGAAAGAGTCAGCAAGTATTGCTCTTGCATTCATCCGATCTCATCATGATGAACTTGGAATCGCTATGGAAAAAATAGAGAGTGCCAATATTCACATTCACGTACCCGAAGGCGCCACCCCAAAAGACGGACCTTCAGCTGGTATTACGATGTTTACGGCACTTGTTTCTGCTTTTACTTCTCGAAAGGTTAGGGCAAATCTCGCGATGAGTGGAGAAATAACTTTGCGCGGAAAGGTTTTACCAGTCGGAGGCATTAAAGAGAAACTTTTGGCTGCTAAGCGTTCAGGTATTAAACAAATCATTCTGTCAGAACAGAATAAAAAAGATGTTGAAGCCATTGAGCCAGAATATCTTAAGGGTGTTAAATTTACCTACGTGTCACGAATGAGTCAGGTGATTGAAGAATCACTTCTCAAACAAAAGGGAAGTAATAGGCTGTAAACGCATGTCAGAAAGAATTCAAATAGCTATTGATGGTCATTCTTCGACCGGTAAATCTACGCTTGCCAAAGCCCTTGCTAAGCACCTGGGTATCTTGTACCTAGATTCAGGTGCGATGTATAGAGCAGTCGCCTTGTATCAGATGAGGTCTAACCTAAGTGATCAGGAATTGATCAATCAGCTCGATGAGATTGAGGTTAGTTTCAATGCTCAAAATGAAATCTGTCTTAATGGAGCGGTGGTTGAGAATGAAATACGCAAGATGGAGGTGTCTAATAAGGTGAGCGGGGTTGCTCAGATACCCGAAGTACGAAGAAAGCTTGTGGAGCTTCAGCAAAAGGTGCCTCAATCGGTGGTTATGGATGGTAGAGATATTGGTACGGTAGTATTTCCTTCAGCTCGACTAAAGTTGTTCATGACTGCTCGCCCAGAGATTAGGGCACAAAGAAGGTATAATGAGCTTATTGCTAAAGGAGATAAGGTTAGTCTAGAAGAAGTGCTTGAGAACCTGAAATCAAGAGATTTTCAAGATGAAAACCGAGCTACTGATCCGCTTCGTGCCGCATCAGATGCGATCTATTTTGACAACTCAGATCTTAGTTTAGACCAGCAGCTCGAAAAGGCTATTCAATTGTATCAAGAACGGGTCTGAAACTCCCTTCTTTTTATTTGTTAATCAATATTTTATCGTTATTTTTGCGCTCCTTTTCAAGCTACCCATGGGTGTGAAGGTGAAAAGGACTAGTTGTCAACTTTAACAACTTTCAGGGCTTTAGCTAACCTTCACAGAAGTCGCTGAAATACAAATGAAACAGCATTATGGCTGAAGAAAAAATGGCAGAAGAGACTCAAAACGAGCAAACTGCTTCTACAGAATCAACAAGTACTAACCAAAATCCACAAGCTTTTTTAGACAGCTTTGATTGGGATAAATACCAAGAAGGTATTGAGCGTGTTGATGATCAAAAACTAAAAGAATTCGAAGATTTAGTAGCGAAAAACTTTGTAGATACTGCTCATGAAGAGGTAGTTATCGGTAAAGTAATCAATATTACAGATCGTGAAGCAATCATCGATATCAACGCAAAGAGTGAAGGAGTAATCTCTCTTAACGAATTTCGTTACAACCCAGACCTAAAAGTAGGTGATGAGGTTGGAGTTCTTATCGATGTTCGCGAGGACAAGTCGGGACAATTAGTTCTTTCTCACAGAAAGGCAAGAACCATCAAGGCTTGGGATCGTGTTAACGATGCACACGAAAAAGAAGAAATCGTACAAGGTTTTGTTAAGTGTCGTACTAAAGGTGGTATGATTGTAGACGTATTTGGTATCGAAGCGTTCCTTCCTGGTTCTCAAATCGATGTTAAGCCAATTCGTGACTACGATCAGTACGTTGGTAAAAATATGGAATTCAAAGTGGTTAAAATCAACCATGAATTCAAGAACGTTGTTGTTTCTCACAAAGCACTTATCGAAGCAGACATTGAGGAGCAGAAAAAAGAAATTATCGGGCAGCTTGAAAAAGGTCAAGTACTTGAAGGAGTGGTTAAAAACGTTACTTCTTACGGTGTATTTATCGATCTTGGAGGTGTTGATGGTCTTATCCACATTACCGATCTTTCTTGGAGTCGTATCAACCACCCATCAGAAATCGTGGAGCTTGATCAGAAACTAAATGTTGTAATCCTTGACTTCGATGATAACAAGTCACGTATTCAATTAGGTCTTAAGCAACTTGAGAAGCACCCATGGGAAGCACTTAGCGATGACATTCAAATTGGTTCTAAAATCAAAGGTAAAGTCGTGGTTATTGCTGATTACGGTGCGTTTGTTGAGGTTGCTGAAGGAGTTGAAGGTCTTGTACACGTTTCAGAAATGTCATGGTCAACTCACTTAAGATCTGCACAGGATTTCGTAAATGTTGGTGATGAGGTTGAAGCAGTAGTTCTTACTCTTGATCGCGAAGAGCGTAAAATGTCTCTTGGTGTAAAACAACTTACTCCAGATCCATGGACTGATATTACTTCTAAGTATCCTGTTGGTTCACGCCACAAAGGAATCGTTAGAAACTTTACCAACTTCGGTGTTTTCCTTGAACTAGAAGAAGGTATTGACGGTCTTATCTACATTTCAGATCTATCTTGGACTAAGAAAATCAAGCACCCATCTGAGTTCGTTGCTGTTGGTGACACTCTTGAAGTTGAAGTTCTTGAACTAGATGTTGACGGTCGTAAACTAAGCCTAGGTCACAAACAAACCATGGAAAACCCATGGGACAAGTATGAGGCTGAGTTTGGTGAAGGAACGGTTCATACAGCTAAAATCACTGATATAGTAGATAAAGGTGCTACCATTACCTTTAACGAAGATATCGTTGCCTTTATTCCTGCACGTCACCTTGAAAAAGAAGACGGAAGCAAGCTAGGAAAAGGTGATGAAGCTGAATTCAAGGTAATTGAATTCAACAAAGACTTCAAGCGTGTAGTTGCGAGTCATACTGCTATCTTCAGAGAGCAGGAAGCTAAAAACTTAACCGCTACTAAGAAGAAAATGGAAGCTCAAGCAGAGGAGTCTAAGACTACTCTAGGAGATGCTAATACACAACTACAGGCTCTTAAAGATAAGATGGAGTCTAAAGGGGAGTAATTCATTTTTCTTTCTAGAATCATAAAGCCCGGGGTATTACCCGGGCTTTTTTTGTTACTTTTGCGCTAAAGCTGACTTTATATATGTCTTCTAACCTGCTTCTCGATTCAAAATCTATTGGAGTAATCCTTCATCGACTAGCTAATCAGCTTTTAGAAACTCACCTTGATTTTAAAAATACCGTTCTTATAGGTCTGCAGCCTCGAGGGGTTTATTTGGCAGAACGTCTAGCTAAACTTCTAAAGGAGGATTACGCGGTTAGCGACCTGCGACTGGGCTATCTCGATATTACTTTCTTTAGGGACGATTTCAGAAGATCTGAAAAACCACTGAGCGCGAGTAAGACGAAGATCGACTTTCTCGTTGAAAATCAAAAGGTA
>JAYPSS010000042.1:3893-5333 GCA_038133115.1 Flavobacteriaceae bacterium
CCGGGAAGAAGTATTCAATCTGCATTATCTGCCATCCAATCTTTTGGGAGGCCCTCATCTGTGGAGCTTATGGTGCTCATTGATCGAAGATTTTCTCGTCATTTACCGATACAGCCTAATTATAGAGGTCGACAGGTAGATGCCATTAATGAAGAGCGTGTTCGTGTTCTTTGGAAAGAAAAGGACGGAGAAGATGCTGTATATATCGAAAACAAGAATTTGAAATGAGTGAACTGAGCGTAAAGCATTTGTTGGGAATCAAATACCTCACAGAGGATGATATTCAACTTATTTTTGAAACCGCTGATCATTTCAAAGAGGTTCTTTCAAGGCCTATTAAAAAAGTGCCAAGCCTTAGAGACGTTACTATAGCCAACATCTTTTTTGAAAATAGTACACGTACTAAGCTTTCTTTTGAACTTGCTCAAAAGCGACTGTCTGCAGATGTGGTAAATTTTTCTGCCGGACAATCTTCGGTTAAAAAAGGAGAAACCCTCGTAGATACCGTAAATAACATTCTAGCCATGAGAGTAGACATGGTGGTCATGCGCCATCCAAATCCAGGAGCTGGAGTGTTTCTTTCTAAACATATCGATGCTAGTATCGTCAATGCTGGGGATGGTGCACACGAACACCCAACCCAAGCCCTTTTAGATGCATTTTCAATGCGAGAAAGACTAGGGGATTTAGGTGGTAAGAAGGTACTTATCGTAGGGGATATTCTGCACTCGCGAGTAGCGCTTTCGAACATCTTCTTACTGCAAAAGTTAGGAGCAAAAGTTACGGTATGTGGCCCTCAAACCCTAAT
This sequence comes from Flavobacteriaceae bacterium, assembly GCA_038133115.1. Classification (GTDB taxonomy): domain Bacteria; phylum Bacteroidota; class Bacteroidia; order Flavobacteriales; family Flavobacteriaceae; genus UBA3478. Next base: position 4,702 of record JAYPSS010000042.1, read on the forward strand.
ACCCAAATACATAGCCTCTCTGGGTGTTGAAGTCGAGCATAATTTAGATCGTGCGCTTGTCAACGCGGATGTGGCAAATATGCTTCGAATTCAAAATGAGCGATTAGATCAATCTTATTTTCCATCCACTCGAGAATATGTGATGCAGTATGGTTTAACCGACGAACGTTTATCACGACTTGAGCGTGTTCCTCTGATTATGCATCCGGGTCCTATTAACCGTGGGGTAGAGATCACTTCATCAATTGCTGACTCAGAGCATGCGATTATATTAGATCAGGTTTCTAATGGGGTTGCAGTTCGTATGGCGGTTATGTATTTATTGGCCGGTAAGCAATAAAGGAGTAAAGTGGTATGGCTTATAAATTATTAGAGAATTACAGTATTGATAGGCTTCGCGGATATGATATAGATCAAATGCAGGAGCATTTAATTGTAGCCTTGAGCGATTCTGAAGTTAATGACAAAGATTTTCAGTGGATTGAAAGGGTTGCTTCAGACCTTAGTGACAAGTCATTATCCTTTGTGATTTTATCTGAAAAATTAACCTACGAGGTATTACCTGAAACGGTAAACCTTTGCCCTACCTTAGAAGAAGCCATTGATCTCATCGAATTTGAAGAAATACAAAG
>JAYPSS010000042.1:5433-9473 GCA_038133115.1 Flavobacteriaceae bacterium
TTTGCCCTACCTTAGAAGAAGCCATTGATCTCATCGAATTTGAAGAAATACAAAGAGATCTAGGGCTATGATGTTTCGTGTGCGTACTCTTGGTGCTTACGCCGCTACTCCTAGAAAACTAGCTAATCCTAGTGCCCAGTATATCAGTTTCAATCGAAATTATTTTCTTATTGATTGCGGAGAGGGCACTCAACGTTCCTTAAGAGCTTGTGGAGTAAATCTTTTGGGTATTCAGAAGGTTTTTATTTCGCATTTACACGGAGATCATTTTTATGGCCTCCCTGGGTTAATTGTAACCATGAATTCGCTGAAGCGTACCGACGAATTGGAAATTTATGGACCTAAAGGAATCAAGGAGCTTCTTACCACACTTTTGAAGGCTTCTGATTCTTGGACACGATATCCACTTCGTTTTATTGAACTAGAATCATCCGATTCTGAGGTTATTTTCGAATCTGATAAAGTACGGGTAGCTACTATTCCTTTGAAACATCGCATTTATACCAATGGTTTCTTGTTCGAGGTCTTTGATCATGGCGCTTGGAACAAGCTTTATGCTTATTGCAGTGATACCACATTTTTACCTCAGATTACTGCGATTATCGAAAATGTTCATGTTTTATACCATGAATCGACCTTTTTAGAAACTGAAGATCAACTCTGCGAGAAAACAAGGCATTCGACTGCCTCTCAGGCTGGTAAAATTGCGCAATTAGCTCGGTCAAAATTCTTAATTTTAGGTCATTATTCAACTCGATATAAAAATCTTGATCTCTTTAGACTAGAAGCTTTGAATCATTTTAGCAGTGGTGAAATACTTCTTTCGGATGATCATGAGTTATTTGAATTTCCATGGCCGAAAAAGATTTAGCGAACTATCGCAAAAACTACAGTAAATCATCGCTTGATGAATCACATCTAGAAGCGTCCCCTTTTGAGCTTTTTAAAAACTGGTTTGAAGAGGCTGATAATGACGTTAAAATAGAGGAGGCTAATGCGATGTCTCTTTCTACGGTGGGTAAGGATATGAAACCTCGTACGCGGGTAGTGCTCCTTAAAGAATTCAATACTCAAGGTTTTGTGTTTTTTACTAACTATAACAGCAAAAAAGGTCGAGCTCTTGCAGAAAACCCATTTGCTTGCATTTCTTTCTTCTGGGCTTCTCAGGAGCGCCAGGTAATTATTGAAGGAAAAGTTGAAAAGATTTCAGCTAAAGACTCTGACACTTACTTTAACTCTAGACCTTTAGGTAGTCGCCTTGGAGCTTTAGCTTCGCCTCAGAGTGAGGTGATTTCGGATAGAGCTTTTTTAGAGAATGAGTTAAAAAAGGTTCAAGAGCAATTTAAATCTGAATTGCCAAAACGTCCCGACCATTGGGGTGGATACCTCCTTGTTCCAGAGCGATTTGAATTCTGGCAAGGTAGAGAAAACCGACTTCATGATCGAATGCGTTACGATTATGATAATAAGTCTTGGTCCTCAGTAAGATTAGCTCCGTAAAACGTATATTACCCCCTTTAATCCTCGATTTATGTCTACTTCGAAGTATCAATATATTAATCGTGAAATTAGCTGGCTTCAGTTTAACGAGCGAGTTCTGCAGGAAAGTGCTGATAAACGAGTTCCTATTATTGATCGAATCCGTTTTCTGGGAATCTTTAGCAACAATCTAGATGAGTTTTTCAGGGTCAGATATGCCACGGTTAAGCGGGTTGTCGATAATGATCCGACTGGGAAGCAATTGCTCGGTGGAACCAAAGCCACTGACTTATTAGCTCAGATCACTGCCTTGACGATTAAATCTCAGTCTCGAAGCATGAAAATTCTGAAGGATATTACCGAGGAATTAAAGGATCGTGAGATTTATTTGATCAATGAATCAGAACTTCATGAAGACCAAAAGTCGTTTGTTGAAGATTACTTTTTATCTAAGGTTAATCCTGAATTAATCACCATTGATCTTCACAGTATTGACGGCTTTCCTATGCTTAAAGAAACCGCTGCATACTTAGCGGTTCGTCTAGTGAAATACAACAATGCTGGAGGTTTTAAGAATAATAAAGAGGCATCAATTAGATACGCCTTAATAGAAATTCCAAATAGCTTAGATCGTTTCGTAGTATTACCTAAAAAGGAAGGTAAGAACTATGTAATGGTACTTGACGATATTATCAGACATTGTCTTGATCGAATTTTCTTCATGTTTGATTATGATGAAATCGAGGCACATATGATTAAGATTACACGGGATGCTGAGCTTGATATCGACGATGATCTTGAAAAAAGTTTTGTAGAAAAGATATCTACCTCGGTGAGTAATCGACAGATTAGCGATCCCGTTCGATTTGTCTATGATAAACGAATCAAACTCGATACACTCACTTTTTTGAAGAAGAAAATTGATATAGAGAATACCGATAGTGTGATCCCTGGAGGTCGTTATCACAATCGACGTGATTACATGAGCTTTCCCAACTTTGGGAGACCTGAATTGCAGTATGAGCGAATTGATCCTTTGCCCATAGCAGGTTTTGAGATGGAGGGTAGTCTTTTCGATCAGATTCGAAAGCGAGACTATCTCATGTATACTCCATTTCAGAATTATGGATATGTTATTCGATTCTTGAAAGAAGCAGCACTAGACCCTAAGGTTAAGGAAATTAAGATTACCATTTACCGACTGGCTAAAATCTCTCGGGTAGCGGCCGCTCTAATTAATGCAGCTAAAAACGGCAAAAAGGTAACGGTTCAGATTGAGCTTCAGGCACGTTTTGACGAGCAATCGAATATTGATTATGCGAATAAATTCAAAGAAGCTGGAATTAATCTAATCTTTGGTATTCGTGGCCTTAAGGTACACTCTAAGATTTGCGTAATCACCCGAGAAACCAAGCCGAGATCTTTAGAATATTTTGGATTCATTAGCACCGGTAATTTCAACGAATCGACGGCAAAAATCTATACTGACTACACTTTATTTACCTCACATAAAGGAATACTCACTGAAGTAGAAAAGGTGTTTGATTTTTTAACCACTACCTATAGAGTTAGAAAATACAAGCACCTGATTGTTTCTCCTCATTACACAGAAAGCACCTTTACGCGTTTAATTCAACAAGAGATTCTAAATGCTAAGGCAGGGAAGCCAGCATCTATAAGAATTAAGATGAATAGTTTTACCTCTTACAAGATGATTGATCGCCTTTATCAAGCGAGCCAGGCAGGAGTAAAAATAAAAATGGTTATCCGAGGAATTAACTGTTTAGTGCCTGGAGTTAAGGGACAAAGTGAAAATATTGAAGCCATTAGTGTGGTCGATAAGTTTTTGGAACATCCGCGTGTTTTTATTTTTGAAAATGGCGGAGATTCAAAAGTATATATTTCCTCTGCGGATTGGATGACCCGAAACATTGAAAATAGGGTGGAGGTTGGAGTTCCAATTTACCAGGAAGACCTCAAGCAAGAAGTGATCGATGGTTTTGAGATGAGCTGGAATGACAATGTTAAGGGTAGACGTTTTACTGCTAAACAAGACAATGCTTATCGCAGGAACAAAAAAGTTGCTATCCGATCTCAGTTTGATATGTACGACTACTACCGTAAGAAGTTAGATCATTAACCGTGTATCGTTTCTTTCTTACCAAGATTGGCCATGATCTCAGCCTCGTAGGCTAATAAGTCTTGCCATTTTTGATCAACTACCTCGCGGTCCCCATATTTTCTTGCGAATCCGAGAAACATGGTATAATGATTTGCTTCACTCACCATTAAATTGCGGTAGAAATCGGCTAATTCTTTGTCGGCAATATTTTCAGAAAGTAGCCGAAATCTCTCACAACTTCTTGCTTCGATTAGGGCTGCATACAATAACTTGTGAACGAGGTGGGTAGTCTTACTTCCTCCTTTCGGAAAGAATTTCATTAACTCGATAACGTATTCATCTTTACGCTCTCTACCGAGTTTCCATCCTCTTTCGACGATTTTTTCATGTACCATATTGAAATGACCCATCTCTTCTCGTACTAACGCAGTCATTTCTT
>JAYPSS010000043.1:0-9398 GCA_038133115.1 Flavobacteriaceae bacterium
AAATAACAGACGCAACTTTTGAAGAGGTAGTACTCAATTCAGACAAGCCAGTAGTCGTTGACTTTTGGGCAGCATGGTGCGGTCCTTGTCGTATGGTTGGACCCATCATCGATGAACTCGCTACAGAATACGAAGGAAAAGCAGTTGTAGGTAAGGTCGATGTAGACAACCATCAACAGTTCGCAGCTAAATACGGAGTGAGAAACATTCCTACCGTATTGGTTTTTAAAGGTGGAGAAATCCTCAACCGTCAGGTAGGAGTTGCTCCTAAAAATGTTTACGCAGAGGCTATTGACGCTGCTTTATAAGCCACTTTACACAGCATTCGAAAAAGAGGGCGATTTTTAATCGCTTTTTTTTGATCCTTTTTGGACAAGGTGTAAAAAAGATTATATTTGCCCCCGCTTTTAGAGCGAAAATGTTTTGGTCTGGTAGTTCAGTTGGTTAGAATACCTGCCTGTCACGCAGGGGGTCGCGGGTTCGAGTCCCGTCCAGACCGCCAAACAGACAAAAGCCGATTTCAAAATTGAAATCGGCTTTTTTATTTCAAATACTTCATTAAAAAACACCTATAGTTTCTTAACAAAATCGCAAAACTTAGATGAATCTTAAACATATAATTATCAAATTTTCATTAATTTATTTCTTTTTTTAAGATTTTTTTAATTAACACTTGCTTGCTAGTATATATTTTAAAAAAAAATCAATACAAGTTTTAAATTTGCATAATCACTCAAACGTAAACAATTATTGTAAAACCAAATGTTATGAGAAACTACATCAATTTTCTAATGGTGTGTTTGCTCGCAGTTCAGGTAGCTGTAGCACAACAAACCGTGTCAGGTAGCGTAACAGACGAATCCGGAATTCCACTTCCTGGAGCAACTGTTATTGAAAAAGGTACTCGAAATGGTACTGCTTCTGACTTCGATGGTAACTACTCTATTTCTGTTGGACCAAACGCGGTTCTTGAATTTAGTTTCGTAGGGTACCAAACTGTGGAGGTTACTGTGGGTAACCAAAGCAACATTAATATTTCACTTCAACCTTCAAACCAACTCGACGAGGTGGTTGTAACAGGTTTCGGTGAGGTATCTAAAAAATCATTCGCTGGTTCTGCGAAAGTAGTTGAAGGAGAAAACATCTCTCAAAAATCATTCACCAACGTATCTCAGGCCCTAGCTGGGGAGGTAGCTGGTGTGAGTGTATTCAACACTTCTGGACAGCCAGGTACTGTATCTACAATTCGTATTCGTGGATTTGGTTCGGTAAACGGTAGTCAAGCTCCACTTTATATTGTGGATGATGCCCCCTTTGGCGGAAGCTTAAACGATATTAATCCTAACGACATTAAGTCTGTTACCGTACTAAAAGATGCATCTGCAACTTCTCTTTATGGTGCGCGTGGTGCAAACGGGGTAATCGTAATTACCACTAAAAGAGGTAAAGACAACGGCAACAGCGTAAACGTTCAAGTGAAATCAGGTACTAACTACCAAGGTATCGGACGTTACGAAACCATCCGCTCTCCTGAAGAATATATTGGGATTGCTTGGGAAGGTACTTATCAGAGAGGTTTACTCGAAAACGAAGGTGATCAAGCAGCTGCTATCGCTTATGCTAACGCTAACCTTTTCGAATTTCCTGGTAACGCTGGCGTATCCGACATCTCTCCTATTTACAATATGTGGAGCATTGGTACAACTGAAGACGGAAACGTAAACGTAGCGAACCTTATCGATCCTGCAACTGGACAAGTTCGTTCAGGAGTTGCAAGAAGATATACTCCAGAAAACTGGGAAGAGTTTGCATTTCAGGATGCAAACCGTAACGAGGTAAACGTAACTGTTTCAAACGTTAATGAAAATTCTTCTGTTTATACTTCTATCGGATTCATTGATGATAAAGGTTATGCTTCGAACACCGATTACCAAAGATTGAATGCTCGTCTAGCTGCAACTCACAAAATCGGTGACTTCATCAATGTAAACACTTCACTAAACTATGCGCAGAGTGAGAGCAACCAAAACGGTCAAAGCTCTTCTTCTTCAAGCCAGTTCTGGTGGATTGATAACTTACCTCCAATTTATCCACTTTATCGTCGTGATGCAGATGGAAATAAAATTCCAGATCCAGTATACGGTGGGTTTCTTTTTGACTACGGTCTAGAAGACGGACGTGGTTTTGGGTTCGCAACCAATGGTGTAGCTGACTCACAGATTAACATTGTACAAAACAACGGTAACTCTGTAAACTTCAATAACGACACAAGAATTACTCTTGCTGAAGGGCTTACGTTAGAAAATAACTTTGCTTATCAGTATTATATGGATGATTCAATTCGTCTAAACGAGCCATTCTACAGCCCTGCTAAAGGTCAAGGTGGTGTAATTACTCGTGCCCGATCTGAAACTAAGAATTACACTATTAGAACAGGTTTACGCTACAATAAAACTTTTGGAGATTTAGACCTTTCAGCATTCGTTTCTCACGTTGCTACTCAGTATGACTTCAATTACCTATCTGCTCAGCGCTCGAAGCTTGTATTACCTTTCGGTACAGACATCGCAAATGGTGTAGTAAATGCTCCAGGTAATGGATACACTGACGAGGAAGCTACAGAAAGTTACATCGCTAACGTAACTGCTGATCTTTCACGTAAGTATTTCTTAACCCTTTCTTTCAACCGTGATGGTTCTTCAAGATTCATCAATAACCGATGGGGTAACTTCTACTCAGTTGGTGGGGCTTGGGTCCTTAGCGAAGAGAACTTTATGTCAGACTCTAAATTGTTTGACTTCTTAAAATTCAAAGCTAGCTATGGTATTATCGGTAACTCAGGAGGTGTAGGTCTATACCCAGGTTACAATATTTTCTCGATTAACAACCTTGCTGATAACATTTCTCTTGCTTTCAGTACAAAAGGTAACAAGGATTTAACTTGGGAAAGTTCAAATCAGTTCAACGCTGGTTTCGAATTTGAAATGGGCGGATTTGTATCGGGATCTATCGAGGCTTACCAAAAGACAACAACAGACATGTTCTTTGATCGTCGAGTAGGACCTTCTGTAGGTTATGCATTAATCACTGTAAACGATGGTGAATTAGTAAACAAAGGTCTTGAATTCGACCTTGACTTTGATTTAGTGAATAAGCAAGATTTCAGTTTAAGTTTAGGACTTAACGGAGAAACCTTTACTAACGAATTAACTGCTCTACCAATTGACCCTGCTACAGGTGAACAACAAAAATTAGATATTGATGGAAGCTATGGACGTACTGTAGGACGCTCACTTTATGATTACTATATCCCAGTATATGCTGGTGTGAATAGTGAAACAGGTGCTGCTCAGTGGGAACGTAACTTCGATGATAAAGATGGTAGTGGTGACTATACCGATGGTGATGTGATTATTAACTCACTAACTCAATACCTAAATGATAACCCTGATGCGGTAGTTGCACAAGACCTTACAGAGGTTTACGCTGAGGCTACTGATAAGTTCGTCGATAAAACGATCATTCCTGATGTTCGTGGGGCCTTTAGAGTAAATGCTCGTTACAAGCAATTCTCTCTTAGCGCATTATTCAACTACCAATTAGGTGGATATGCTTATGACAGTGCTTATGCAAGTCTTATGGCGAATAACTATGCAGGGGTAAATAACTTCCACATCGACATGCGCGACCGTTGGATGAAGCCAGGTGACGTTACTGACATCCCAAGACAAGATGCTCGTTATCAAATTCAGCAAAACGCAACTTCAACTCGATTCTTAACTAAGTCTGACTACATTGCTTTAAACAATGTTCGTCTTGGTTATGCAGTACCAAAAACGGTAACATCGAAGTTTGGAGTTCAACAAGCGGATTTATACGTTACTGGAGACAACCTTTGGTTAGCTAGTAAGAGACAAGGATTTAATCCGTCAACCTCAATTACTGGAGGGTCAAGTATTTATAGATACAACCCACTTTCAACACTCGTTTTTGGACTAAACGTTAAAATCTAATAGCCATGAAAAAATTTAAAATATTAAGCCTTATCGGGATTGCCATTCTGGCTGTTTCATGTGAAGAAGACTTCTTAGAAACTTACCCTACTGCATCTTTATCACAAGAGCAAGTTTCAGAAGCTGTAGCAGTAAACCCTGATGCTGCCGCAGGTACCCTACTTGGTATTTACGAAAACCTTTACCGAATTGGTTCAGGTGGTGTAGGTGGCCAAGAAGATTACGGAATCAAAACTCAGGATATTCAGTTAGACATTCTCTCAGGAGATATGGCTCACTTAGGAAAAAGTTATAACCGTCAAACTCAGATTTCAGAGCTTACAGCAACGGTAAATCCTGACAGTAACTATAACTATATTCCTTGGAGATTCCTATATCGTGTAATCAATCTTTCTAACCTTGTGATTGATGGTTTAGGTGGTGATTCTGCTGATCTTACTACAGATGTACAGAAGCATACCATGGGTCAAGCTCGTGCATTACGAGGGTGGGCCTACTACTGGTTAGTAAACCTATTCGTTGATGATATTGCTAATTTATCAGCACCTGCCGTACCGATTTATACTAGTGCAGACCAGTTAGAGCAACCGAAGAGTTCTGTTCAAGCGGTATTCAATCAAGCAATTTCAGATTTATTAGCTGCTGAGACTCTTCTTGAAGGGTTTAGCAGAACTAACAAAATCGAAATGAATCAAGATATCGTTCGTGGTATTTTAGCTTACACCTACGGAGCGCTTAACGATTGGTCAAAAACCGAAGAGTACGCTCAAAAGGTAGTTACCGCAGGTTATCCTATTATGACTGCAGAAGAAGTAACAGTGCTCGGTGATGATGACACCATCGGAGGATTTAACGATGTAAATAGTCACCCAGGTATTATTTGGGGTATTGACATCACTGCTCAAAATGAACTGTACTCTCTTGGTACTTGGTGGGGATGGATGGATTACCACAGCTATAGCTATGCAGCGGTTGGGAATTATAAAGGAATGGATATCAACTTGTATAATCAGTTCAGAGCTGATGATATTCGTATAACACAGTTTCCGTTCGGCCCTGGAGCATTACTTCCTGCACGTAAATTCTACTATAAAGGAGCCCAAGAAAAAAACTTCCGCGGATTCTCAGGACCTCAGTTAAACGTAGATTCAGATGCTCACTTCATGAGAGTATCAGAAATGTATCTACTTCACGCTGAAGCTGCTGCTGAAAACGGCAATGAGGCTGCGGCTAAAGCAAGTCTAAAAGCCCTTCTAGATGAGCGTGTAGATGACAGTTCATACATTGATGATCTTAGTGGTCAAGACCTTATCGACGAGGTAGTACTACAGACGCGTTTAGAGTTATTTGCTGAAGGAAAAGCATACTTCCTAATGAAGCGCCGTAGAATGACTAAAACTCGTGGTGCAAACTGGTTAGATTACGCTGGTCAATCGTTCAACCACAATGACGATCGTTTGACTTATGAGATTCCTCAGTCTGAGATTCTCTTCAATCCAAACATCTCTGATCAGAACTAAGGTTTTTCACTTAATCCGATATAAAGCCGCAACTCACGTTGCGGCTTTTTTTATAAATTCGAGTTCTATGAAAAAGTTACTCCTCATTTCTACACTTCTCCTATTTGTTAGTTGCAGCAATAACTCAGGTAAAATCATTTGGTCTGACGAATTCAATTATACTGGAAGACCTGACTCCAACAAATGGCACCATCAAGTTATACCTCCCAATAGTTATGGATGGCACAACAACGAGCTTCAACACTACATAGATAATGAATCTACTTCCTTTGTATCTGAAGGTACCTTGAAAATAAAAGCCATAAAACAAGACTACACCTTTGAGGGTGATACCAAAGAATACGTCTCTGCAAGATTGAATTCAAAATTCGACTTTAAATATGGAAGAGTAGACGTGAGAGCAAAACTGCCGAGAGAAGAAGGAACTTGGCCGGCGATCTGGACACTGGGTAGTAATGTCAATGAAAAAGGAAATTATTTCGGAGATATCAAAGGAGATGAAGGTTGGCCAATGTGTGGCGAAATAGATATCATGGAGCAAACGGGCTGGGAAAAAAATGTATTAAAAGGACATCTACATTGGGGACATACAGAAACCAAAGAATACTTTGATGAAGGAGAATCAATAGAAATTCCCAACTCATATGATGACTTTCATATCTATTCACTAGAATGGACCCCAAATGAAATCATCCTTTTGTTCGACAACAAACCATTCTACAAAGTACCAAACGACAAGAAGAGACCTTATGATAACCCACACTACTTACTCCTAAATTTGGCCATGGGAGGAACACTAGGTGGTTCGGTTTCTGATGAATTCAAAGAGGCCACTATGGAGGTTGATTACGTCAGAATCAGTAAGTTATAAACAATACCCTTCTAATTTGTTGAAATTTTTTTGTTGAATTTCAAACAAAACAGAAGAAGCCCGCGACCTTTCCTAACACTATATTTTACAGGACCTCCGAGAGATTCATAAATCTCAAAACATTCAATCTTTCAAATGTTAGAGAAATCTTAAAGTTTAATTTACCTGTTTATGTAAGAATACTTAGTATTTTCGCGGAAAGAACTTAAATCTAAACTTTTCTCAAAATGAAAAAATTATTTTCGTTACTAGCGATTATTTCGGCTTCATTTGCTGTTGCACAGACGCAAAAAGAGGCAGATACGTTATTAACTACTCAACTTGAAGAGGTTGTTGTTTCTTCAAGAGTTATTGACGTTGCTAAGGAGCGTGTTACTCCAGTAGCTGTTACTACAGTTTCTGCGAAAGACATCTCTTTAAAAGTAGGTAACCTCGAGTTTCCTGAAATCATGAACACAACACCTGGTGTTTATGCTACTAAACAAGGTGGAGGATACGGAGATAGCCGTATTAGCCTTCGTGGTTTTGATCAAAGAAACACTTCATTCCTTATCAACGGTCAGCCGGTTAACGATATGGAGAACGGATGGGTTTACTGGTCAAACTGGCAAGGTCTTACTGATGTTGCTTCTGGTATTCAAATTCAAAGAGGTCTAGGTGCTTCTCGTTTAGCGGTACCTTCTGTTGGTGGTACGGTATCTATCTTAACTAAAACAGCTGATAAAATGCAGGGTGGTTCATTCACTCAAGTTTTAGGTAACGACGGATACACCAAAACTACTGCTGCTTACAACACTGGTAAAAATGAAAATGGATGGGCTTCATCTGTACTACTTTCACACTGGAAAGGTGATGGTTACGTTTATGGTACTCAAGGTGAAGGATGGACTTATTTCGCTGCTTTAGGATATGCACCAGAAGGTTCTGCTCACGCTCTTAACCTATCAGTTTTAGGTGCAGGTCAATGGCACCACCAAAGAGATTCTTGGGTTTCTATTCGTGACTACCAATACTTCGGAGAAGAAGGAATTGATCGTCGTTGGAACTCAGACAATGGAATCAGAGAAGGAGAGGAATTCAACATTCGTCGTAACTTCTACAACAAGCCATTAGCTACTCTTAACTGGGATTGGGATATCTCTGATAATGTTCAGCTTAACACATCACTTTATGCATCTGCTGGTCGCGGTGGAGGAACTGGAGCTCGCGGAAATAACTTCCGTAACTCAGCAATCGATATGTTCCCTTACCAGAAAGATCTTTATGAGCATTACGTAGAAAACGGTCGTGGTACTCGTTTACCTAACGGGTTTATCAACTATGATGAAGTAGTTGCAACGAACAGAAAAAATGCACAACCTTATACTGGACCAATCTCAGGTTACACCGGAGCTAAAATTGGTTCTAATGGTTTCCGTAGCGATGGTGTTAGCCGCGAAATCATGATTCGTCGTGCATCTATGAACTCACACGACTGGGTTGGAGCAATTTCGTCTTTAGATATCCAATCAGGAAAATTCAACTACTCTATTGGTGTTGATCTAAGAAGTTACACAGGTTACCACTACAGAGTACTTAATGATCTAATGGGACTTGACGGTTACTACTCAACTGGTAACAAGAACTCAGCCGGTCAAATCATAGAGACCTTAGTAGAGGCTAATCCATTCCAAAATACAGGAATTCGTGGACCTAAAATAGATTACTACAACATCGGAAAAGTAAAATGGGCTGGTCTTAACGGTCTTATCGAATACAATGATAACGATATGTTCACTGCGGTACTTCAAGGAGGTATTTCAAACCAGCAATACCAGCGTATCGATTATTTCGATCAAGTAGGTAACCCAGAATCATCTAAAAATGATTCTCCAGGAGGATATGTTAAGGGTGGTGCTAACTTCAACTTTGACGCTCAAAACAACGCCTTCTTCAATGCAGGTTACATTAGCCGTCAGCCTTTATTTGATGCAGTATTCCCAGGTTTTGCAAATAACATCAACCCAGACCTACAAAACGAAGAAATTACTTCTTTTGAGTTAGGTTATGGTTATACTTCTTCAAATTTCAAAGCTAACGTAAACCTTTACTCAACAACTTGGGGTAACCGCTTCATCTCTAGAGGTTTCAACCTAGAAAGTGGTGTTTCAGGAACTGCTCAATTCAAGGATATCGACGTACTACATGAAGGTTTAGAGGTTGAAGCAACTTACTATGCATCTTCAGCGCTACGTTTCAAAGGAATGCTTTCTGCGGGTAACTGGAGATACACCAAAGATTTTACTTCAGAAGTGTTTGATGATAACAACAACCTAGTTGGTGAAGGAACAATCTACATTAAAGATGCTAAAGTAGGGGATGCCGCTCAGTTTACTACTTACACTGAAGTTCAATATACGGCTGGAGATTTCTCATTTGATTTTGGTTACCGTTTTGTTGATGGTCTTTACGCTGATTATAGCATTGCTAATTCAGCATTCTTATCTCCTAACAATAAAGGAGCAGTTCAATTACCATCTTACGGTTTAGTTGATTTAGGAGCGACAGCGCGTTTCGATTTATTCGGCAACAACGCTAGCTTCAGAATTAACATCAACAACCTATTTGATACGGTTTATATTGCAGAATCAAACACCAACATCCATGCTGATGGTAGCGCAACCAATTGGAATGGAGTTGATGTTCGCAACTCTGTATGGTTCGGATTTGGAAGAACTTGGAATGCTTCATTACGAGTGAATCTATAATCGAATCTATCGATCATAGAAAAGGGTCCCGTTTGGGACCCTTTTTTTTGCTCTTCACTTTCCTTAATGAATACACCATTTTGTGATATACAAAAGGTCACGTAGAGGAATAGCGAAGCGGCTATTTATATCAATACTCTGAAAATCAATATTATACAGATACTAAATTTAAAATTTGTAGAGTTATTGTATAGTTTGATTTTTTCGAATTACTCAGATTTAATGCTAATTTCATACCCTTGGCATT
>JAYPSS010000044.1:0-9382 GCA_038133115.1 Flavobacteriaceae bacterium
CTGCTTCGTTATACGTTTTGTATCTTGTTGATATAAAATAAATTAGCTTTGAAAAAATTATTAATTCTTACGGTAGTTGCTCTAACTATGTCTTGCAGTCAAGGTGAGAGTATAGAGCCATCAACAACAATCAACTTTCAAAATTCTGGTAAAATTTACTTTGAAAATGGTACCTGTAAATGTCCAGAAGCTGCTATCGGCGATCAGGATAAAATTGAAGGTATCGTTTATACCGCTGTGAATAACTCCTCGATTCGAACTGAAATTAATAAGGGGAATATTTACCTATGCACAACCCTAGTGACAGATATGTCAGGAACATCAAACCCTTTGGCTAACTTTTTTAATGATAACGCTTTCAATGGAAATATTGGTTTTTGGGATGTATCTAATGTGACCAATATGGATGGTATGTTTTATAATGCAGAATCTTTTAATCGAGACATAGGCAATTGGAATACCTCTATGGTCGAGAACATGGGAAGCGTTTTTAAAAATGCCTCCTCATTTAACCAGGACATCAGTAATTGGAATACGTCAAAAGTTACTAAAATGCTTGATTTATTTGCTCTTGCTAAAGCCTTTAATAAAGATATTAGCTCTTGGGATACCTCATCTTCAACGAATATGGATGGCATGTTTAGAGAAGCTATTTTATTTAATCAGGATTTATCCGCATGGTGCGTACAAAACATCACTTCTTTACCTGAAAATTTCGCCTCTGCATCCGGTCTAGATGAAGATAATTACCCAGTTTGGGGAAGCTGTCCTTAAAACATTGATCAAAAAAAATTGTAGATAGTCAACTAACAGAAGAAGTTGTACTACAACTTTGAATAATGTAGGGCACAACTAATTTGCCAAAATCTATCGCATTTCGATAAATTCCTTGAACTTTAGGTAAACAATAATTTTCTGCGAAACATGAAAAGAGCATTGGTGATTTCTGGTGGAGGAAGCAAGGGAGCATTTGCTGGTGGTGTAGCTCAATTTTTAATGGATCATGAGAAGCGCGATTACGATATGTTCTTGGGAACTTCAACGGGTAGTTTACTGATTTCACATCTAGCTCTTCATCAACTTGATGAACTAAAAAGTCTTTATACAAGTGTAGACCAGCAATCTATTTTTAGTAACAATCCATTTCGTATTCGAAATGTTGACGGTCAAAAAGTAGTAAGCATCAATCACATTAACACCCTTTGGAATTTTCTCAATGGGAGAAAAACCTTTGGTGAAAGTAAGTACCTCAGAGATTTAATTCGAAGAAATATCACACGCGAAATGTATGAGGCGATTCTCGAGAAAGAAAAGGAGGTCGTTGTTACCGTGTCGAATTTAACCACAAGTCAAATCGAGTATAAATCAAATAAAGATTGTACGTATGATGACTTCTGCGATTGGATTTGGGGCTCATGCAATTATGTGCCCTTTATGAGCCTTCTAGAAAAAGACCATTGTCAGTATGCTGATGGGGGATTTGGGGCCTTAGTTCCTATTCGAGAGGCCATTTTAAGAGGCGCTACCGAAATTGATGCCATTATTTTGGAGACTGAGGTCACTCTGGTGAACAAGTTACCTGCTAAAAATCCGTTTTCCCTGCTATTTGATGTTTTCGAATTCATGTTAACCCACGTTGAAAGGCACAATATTACTATTGGCAAATTGGCTGCAACCAGCAAAGACGTTCAACTGAACTTGTATTATACTCCAACCATTTTAACGACCAACTCTTTAGTTTTTGATAAAAAAATGATGGGTGAATGGTGGGATTCTGGATATCAGTACGCCAAGGCCAAAAATGAAGAATTAATGAGTGAATTCAGACCTGATATTTTAACTGATCAAGAAATCGAGAAATCAACTACTTCTCTCTCCGAAACAACTGCAGAATCTGAGCAATTAGGATAACTAACGCACAGCCCAAAAGATTTAACCATAGGTAAGACATAAGATCTGCATAAAAGACCACAATGACTAAAATTTGGGTGATGATAGCGGCATAAAAAACGGCTTTTCCGTGAATGCGTTTGAAGAAAAAAGCGAGTAGAAAAATCCCCAAAACATTTCCATAAAAAATTGAACCGATGATATTCACTAGCTGGATGAGATTTTCAAATAGGCTAGCTACAGAGGCGATGAGAATTGCGATAATTCCCCAAATCAGTGTAAAGACCTTTGAAACTTTCAAATAGTACCGAGGCGCTGTAGAGACTGGCGCGTACCTCTTGTAAATATCTAAAGTCGTAATCGTACCCAGTGCATTTAATTCAGAGGCGGTAGAAGACATAGCCGCTGAGAGAATAACCGCGAGTAATAATCCTATCAAACCTACAGGAAGATTATTTAAAATGTAGTGAATAAAGACATAATCCTTATCGTTTGATGCAATTCTTGGATCTGCCTCAGCAATCAACTCTTTTGCTCTTTTTCTGAGCTCATTTTCTCTAGCATCTAGCGTTTGAATCTCGCTTTCAAGCAAAGCGATTTCAGTAGTCTCACCCCTGTCATTCACTTCTAGATAATTTAGTTGAAGTAGCTGTTTCTCCTTTTGAATATCGGCTAGTTCATGACTTAAGGCATTGTATTCAAATTGATACTCTGGAGCTTGCAGGGCTACTCTTGCGGCCGGATTGAAGTGGATTGGAGTATAATTAAACTGATAAAAAACAAAAACCATGACCCCTACAAAGAGTATGAAGAACTGCATGGGAATTTTGAAAATTCCGTTAAAGACTAATCCGAGTTGGCTTTCTCTTTTCGATTTACCAGACAGGTAACGCTGTACTTGACTTTGGTCGGTTCCAAAATAAGAGAGAGCAAGAAAAAATCCGCCCGTAATCCCACTCCAAAAGGTGTAACGATTATTGGGGTCTAGACTAAAATCTAATACATCAAGTTTACCTGATTGATCTGCGATGGTAAGGGCATCGACAAAGGACACTTCTGAAGGTAGCCCCGAGATGATCATGTATAAGGCGACAAACATTCCACCCATGATCACGAACATTTGTTGTTTATGGGTAACATTTACGGCTTTCGTACCCCCACTAACTGTGTATAGGATTACCAAACCCCCAATGGCAACTACTAATAATTTCAAAGGCCAACCTAACACCGCAGAAAGTATAATAGCCGGCGCGTAAATAGTGATCCCTGCAGATAGGCCTCTTTGAATTAAGAATAATACAGCTGTTAAAGTTCTAGTTTTTGCATTGAATCTATTCTCTAAGAATTCATACGCCGTTTGTACGTTCAATCGGTAATACATAGGGATAAAAACCAAAATAATAACCACCATGGCAATAGGGAGGCCAAAGTAGAACTGAACGAAACCCATACCGTCATGATAGGCTTGACCTGGAGTAGATAAAAAGGTGATTGCGGAGGCTTGAGTAGCCATGACAGAGAGCCCTATGGTGGCCCAATTGGCTTCTTTTCCGCCCAAAACATAATCCTTTATATTTTGTGTGCCTCGGGTTTTCCAAATCCCATAAGCTACTATAAATATTAGGGTAGACAGGAGGATGATCCAATCAACTAACTCCATACCCTTAGTTCTTTTCTAAAAGATTTGAAGATGACGAACTCGCTCCCAATGAAATCATATTTGCGATCAATCGATACGCACCTGGCACTCCAGCTGGTAGTTCTCTAAAAAAGCTAAGACCGGTATAGACGAAATATCCGTTACCTAAAGGCGCCACTAGTAAGCTTCCTTTTTTTGGGACTTCAGACTGGTCATTCATTTCTAGTATTGGGATGTAAGATTTATCCCACCGATTAGGGAAATACAAACCTCTTTCTTGTACCCAACCGTCAAAGTCCTTTTCGGTAATCTTGTTTGGAAAATTTAAAACCGGATGATTCGGCTGCAATAGTTTCACCACAGCATTTTCTTCGGTTACCCTGTCTGAGGAATTCGTCAATGGGAATGGAGCAATAGGGATCTCATTATTTCCTCTTCTACTTGCTGTATTGTACTGGCTAATTAAAACACCCCCTTGTGAGACATAGTCAAGTAATTCTTGCTTCTTGAGAGCCAGACCCTCAATCACATTTAACGCTCTTATACCGAGAATAACAGCCTCGTACTTATTAAGCTCAACTGTCGTAATCGTCGAAGGATCAATCTGCTCGACATGATAACCTATGGCTTCTAAACTTTCTGGCACCTTGTCTCCCGCACCCATAATATAACCGAGATATTCACCCCTCTTTTGTAAATCCAAACGCACAAATTTCGATGCTGCATTCACCAAAACCCGCTGAGTTGGTATATGGTCATAGGTGATAGAAATAAGGTTTTTTGTGTACGATTTCTCATTTATCCTGGCCTCTACAATAGCCATAGTTTCAGTAGCCTGCTTAGGTGGAGAAACGCTAAATTTTAAAGACACTTGTTTTCCCTCTTGGAAGAGCTCAAAGGACTGCGTAGAAGGCTCTACCCCCCACTCTTTGGGAAGGTTCAGGCTTAGTTCGCCCTTCTGGTTCGATGCAAAGGATTGCACATTCACCACCACCTCTTTAGTTGACTGATCTGAAAATAGAACTACATCATCTGAAAGCGCAACAGAAATTGGAGGCACTATTTTGAATCTTTCCCAAAGCTCCCCTTTATCTGGTTTTGCATACCGATATATAAGCGGTAGGTTAAAAGGTATTTGAATATCGCCAATGCTCAAGAGGATCTCTGCACTTACAGCCGGCGGAGACTCTGGTAGCCCTATTAAACTTTCATCTTCTACCTGGTACATTCCCAAACTAGGCGATTCATTGAGCCAATAGGGATTACTAAACGCCGTCGATTCTTGTATCTCTAAAGGCAGCGCTATAGCTGTGTTCATATTAGCCTCTAAAGGCTTTTCAACAATCGAACTCAGCATTTTTGCACCCTTAATTTGAACCTGATTTATACAAATCAATGAGGTATTTCTAGCGAGTAACTTTAGCGAGGCATTAATAGTCTCCCCAGGGGTAGCATAGGCCATATTAGTCTCAAAAGCCAAGTGTAAACCAGCTACATCTTTGATGAAGGTTCTAAGCTGTTCGCTTTTCTGCACTCTCCAAAATTCATCTTCGATTTGCCGAACTAAAGCATAGGCTTTAAGTAGATTAGGCAAATGACTAGAGGGGTTTTTGAAGTCAAAATTTTCCTCAATTGGCAAGAGTAATGCTTGAATTTTATCTCCTTCTGGGATTCGAGTCCATGTAGTGTTTATCCCTTCAAATAGATCTTGACCTTCTAAAGGCTTGCCTTTGATTAATTCAAGATACTCCATCTCTTCTCCTCTAGTATTCAACCTACCAAAACCTTGACAAAGGTGCTTGCTACTGGCTAGTGAAGCTATTTCATTATTAGATCTACCTAAACTGGGGTAATAAACGCCGACATCTAAACTAACCAATCCATTCTTCGAAGCCTCTTGAAATTTTTCCTGCGAGCCATAAAACCACCAAGAGGTATTAAAAAATATCCTCGAAGGTTGCCATGGATCAAGTGTTGCAAGCTGTTGCGGATAAGCCTTTAAATTAGCCGATAGGTCAAAGGCTTCCATGCTTAATATAGCACTTGAGGTGTGATGACCATGCGTAGATCCAGGAGTCCTGTGATCAAACCGATTAATAATTACATCGGGCCTAAAGGAACGAATTCTTCTTACTACATCTGCGAGAACGGTGTCCTTATTCCAAATTTGTAAGGTTTCTTCTGGGGTTTTTGAATATCCAAAGTCATTGGCTCGGGTAAAAAATTGTTGTCCGCCATCTACGCCTCTAGCGGCTAACAATTCTTGAGTTCGAAGTACCCCCAATAATTCTCTAATTTCTGTACCAATTAGATTCTGACCACCATCACCGCGAGTTAATGAAAGATAAGCAGTGTTTGCGTGAGTATTATGAGTGAGGTAGGAGATTAGTCTGGTATTTTCATCATCCGGATGCGCGGCAACATATAATACATTACCTAAGAAATTCAATCTTTGAAGATCGTGATAAAGCTCTGAACTCGTTTTAGGCTTGAAATCTTGGCCTGAAACAAAACCCATTGTAGAGAGAATAAGTACGAAAGAACCTATCGTTCTAATGAGCTTATTAACACCTCGGAAGTTTGTATGGAGTTGCATCTTTTCTGCTTTATCTGGTTCCAGATTACAGAGACTAACAAGAGATCATTGAACCTCATTTCTCTATATTAATCTGACAGTATCGTCATAAAGATAACTCTTGGAAAATATACGTAAAGAATAAATTAATCAAACAAATATATTTAGTCATTATCTTAACTGAACTAACTGATAAATAGATAATTGATGAAGTCATTCACGAAATACTTAGTTATTCTATACGGTGGGCTAATTGCTCTGTCAAGCTGTACAAGCAAACCGCAACTTTTTAATATTACCTAGATCGTTAGGATTGAAATAGTCCTATTGAATGACATTCTTTATATGCTGTTCAACTCCAATAGCATCAATATCCTTAAACATATCAACGGCTAAGGGGTGAAAGTCGATTTTTAAATGTTTTCTAGACCATAAAGCCATTTCAACCATTGTTGGATATAGATCGATTCCTTTTGATGTCAAACTGTAAACTTTAATTTTTTTATCATCCGGATTCCGGGTGAATTCAATCAATCCTGCATCCGTTAATTTTTTCAATCGATCAACTAGAATATTTGTCGAAATCCGCTCCGGGGCTTTTAAAAATTCAGAGTAAGTGTCTCTCCCAATAAAGAGGTCTCTAATAATTAATAGTGACCATTTATCCCCTATAATGTCAAGGAAAGATGATACCGGGCAAGTTGATCGGTTCTTCATTAGTTCATTCAAAATAAAAAATTAGAACAAATAAAGGTACATCGTAATTTTTATTTTAACTTGACAATTGCAATTAAATATCATAACCCTTAAATATTTACAAAATGAAACACTTATTAAGTATAATCCTATGCGCGATACTAATGGTATCGTGCAGTACAAATTCTTCTCAAGCTGAATTTGAAAAAAATACGGAGTTAGCTAAGGACTACTTTAAGCAATTTGAAGAAAAGAATATTGATGCAGTTTTTGCTTACCTACATCCTGATATTGAGTGGCATATGCCCGTATATGGAATGGAAATGGGAGGTATAGATGAAGTTCAAGCAGCCATCCTTGGATACCATGCCGAATATGAAGATTTAAAATTTACTGCAGATTATTGGTTGCCAGGAGTTAATACCGACACTGGTGTGCCGGATGGAAGTACTCGAGTCTATGGCACTTGGACTTCTACTCACAAAAGAACGGGTAAAAGAACAAATTTAACCTCATACCATTCATTCGAATTTGAAGATGGTAAAATAATTAGTGGAGGTGATTGGTTTGACCTAGGGGGTATGATGAATTCACTTGAGCCACAGGCTATAGCAAAAGGGAGTCTCATTGGCTTTCATAAGCTTGATGTCACACTAAATCAAGGATTTACTATGGAGGACTATCTCAACTATTTTACAAACGAGATTGTTCCTGCTTACAATGCCGCTTATATGGGAGCTAAGGTCCACTTAGTCAAAGGTTCTAAAGGAAAAGACATAAATTCATTAGGAATGATTTGGATATTTGAATCTGAGGAATCTCTTTCTAAGCTTTGGAACGAAGATGGATCATCAACCGAATTAAATAATCAAATTGGAGCACAATTGAGTTCTGTAAATGAAGGTTTGGCTGAGATTGGTAGCTGGACATCAGAATTCACCGATTGGATTGTTCAATAAGTAACAGGTAATGTCAGAATAAAAAAACACCCTCCGCTGGGAGGGTGTTTTTTTATTGTAAAAGCTCGAGACTAAGCTAGTTTATTTTAAAATCAGCACTTCGTGATTTTAAAATCATGTACATAAAAATCAAAGCTAAGGCGAAATGTGCATAACCATAAAGGTCAGGAACATCGGTTCGTAATTGCAGAACAATATATCCTTGCAGAATATTAAGAAGCATAATTGAGAGCCCTATTTTTTGGGCCAATTTGACCGCGGCTTGATTCTCTGAAGAGTAAGAGATCTTATTTGGAAAACTTACAATTGCTGCACATAAAAAAGCGGCGGCTGTAATAAGGTTTCCATAATCGCCGGTTAAGTGAAACTGATTAGATTCTCCTAACACAGGAAGAAGAGAGTATAGAAAAGTACCTAGAAGTAAATTTCTACGATTCATTTTAATCGCCCCGTAAGCAGCTATTGCAATCGTTACAATGCTCCCTACGGTAAAGAAAATAGTTAATGCATCCATATTGAATATTTATTGGTTAAGGTTTCTCGAATATAGGTTATTAGTTGCTTCCGAAGAAGTCTTTAAAATACATGAGCTGATACTTTATTGCATTTCTCCAATAGTCCCAGTTATGAGCTCCTGGCCGTTCAATATAAACGTGACCTACTCCTTTCTTGAGAAGTTCTTGATGTATCCTTTTATTATCATTAAAGAAAAAATCATCATAACCACAATCAATAATTAAACTGAGATCTTCACTGATAAGATCGAGCATATTAATTACCGCATTTTCATCCCACAAAGTTTTATTTTCAGAAAAAGGACCAAGTCGTTTAGCAATATTCCAGTTATCAGGAAAGGAACGAATATCTACCCCGCCACTCATTGAACCCGCTGCTCCCCAGACGTCTTGATGTTTGAATGCCAGGTATAATGCTCCATGACCCCCCATGCTTAAGCCCGTGATTGCCCGCTGCTTTTTTTCAGATGAGACTGAGTAATTCTTCTCTACTGCATCGACCAACTCTTTTGCGATATACGTTTCATATTGCATATTCTGATCAATCGGACTGTCAAAATACCAACTTGTATCTCCACCATCAGGGCAAACGATGATAAAATCTAAATCGTTAGAAAGTTCTCGAATGATTGGTGCTTTGGTGATCCAGGCTGAAAAATCATCTCCAGCTCCGTGAAGTAAGAATAAAACAGGTCGCTTATAATCAGTTGAAGAATAATTTTCTGGAGTCACGACAATATTAGGAATCGTCTTCTGCATGACCCGACTATAAACGTTTAACGTGTCTATTTGAGAAAAGGTCATCCAAAATGATGACAGAAATAGTAAACAGAAGAGAGTGAATTTCTTGCTGGGTATCATTTTAATTTCTTGTAATCTACCAAGAAGTTAAATTAATTCACTTGTTGAGAGAAATAAAATTTAAATTTCAATTTCCCATTTTCTTTTACGAGATAAGCACTTTCTAACCACTCATAGTACAAATAAGTATCTCCCTCTGGTGTTGGTGATTCGAGGGTAAATTCACCAGTGTGCTCAAGAGAAACGTGTGCAGAATTTTTATCTAAATCAACTCTAAAATTCTTAAACGTTCGGTTTGATTCAAATT
>JAYPSS010000045.1:0-9345 GCA_038133115.1 Flavobacteriaceae bacterium
TACAAGATTAACGGTATTCGTCTCTTGCTGGAGTGAAAACATCCATCAATTGACAATCGGTTAAAGCCTTCCCGAAGTGAGGTACGTTTGATGGAATCACAATAATATCTCCGGTTTTGCAGATCGCTGATTTACCATCAAGCTCAAATTGAAATTCTCCACTGACAACATGCATCATTTGCTCGTGCACATGATGGTGTAGGGGAACTTCAGCCCCCTTCTCAACCCGCCAAAAGGCCCAACTCAATTTCTCGCCATGCACAAAGCGTCCAAAAACACCAGGAAAAAACTCTTTTTCATTAATCGTTTCAAGATTCATCATTACTCTATTTAAGTTAGTACCTTACCGAAGGTAGTACTTATTTTTGCTTTATGAAGTATCATTTTATCGCTATTGGTGGCAGTGCTATGCATAACCTTGCCTTAGCACTCCACGATAATGGAAACGAGGTCACAGGAAGTGACGATGCGATTTTCGAACCCTCAAAGAGTCGATTAGCAGCTGCTGGATTATTACCTGAGACTCTCGGATGGGACACTTCCCGCATCGACAAATCGATCGACTGTGTAGTTCTTGGTATGCATGCTAAGGCTGATAACCCAGAGCTAAATAAAGCTCTTGAGATGGGGCTAGAGGTAATTTCGTATCCCGAACTCCTTTATCGTCAAAGCGAACATAAAACACGCGTGGTCATCGCAGGTAGTCATGGGAAGACCACGATTACCTCGATGGTTCTTCACGTCATGAATTATCTTTCGAGATCGTTCGACTATTTGGTCGGTGCACAGTTAGAAGGTTTTGATCGAATGGTGCGTATCAGCGATGATGCTGATTTTATGATCATAGAGGGGGATGAGTACTTAACCTCTCCACTAGATTTGAAGCCGAAGTTTCTCTGGTATAAGCCTAACATTGCTTTAATAAGTGGTATTTCATGGGACCATATTAATGTTTTCAAAACCGAGGAAGATTACAACCTCCAATTCGAAAGGTTTATCGAGAGTATCGTTGCGGGCGGATCGGTAACCTATAACCAGCAAGATGATACCCTGAGAGCAATGGTAGAAAATTCCTCGGCTACTATTCGAAAGTTTGCCTATACATTGCCTGAACATGAAATTATCGACGGGGTAACCTATCTGGAAACCGAAGAGGGACCCTTGCCTTTAGAGGTGTTTGGAGATCACAATCTCTCCAACCTCGAAGGTGCCCGATGGATTTGCCAGCAACTTGGAGTTGATATTTTCGATTTTTATGAGGCCATAGGGACATTTAAAGGTGCCGCTAAGAGAATGCAGCGAGTAAAGAGCGGTTCTTATGAGTGGATTAAGGATTTTGCTCATGCTCCTTCTAAAGTAAAGGCAAGTACAGCTGCGATTAAAAAGCAATATTCTAATCGCCATATAGTGGCTATTCTAGAATTACATACCTATAGTTCTCTCAATCCTGATTTTATTCAACGATATAAGGGGACGCTTTCCTCGGCAGATGAGGCTATTGTTTTCTATGACCCCGAAGCTCTAAAAATAAAAGGGTTACCTCCGATGAATAAGGAAAAGATTCAGATCGCCTTTGGAAGAGATGATCTTCAGGTTTTTACTCATCCGGACGAATTAGAGACTCGGGTCAAGGATTACTTTGAAGGCGATTCACTCCTATTATTGATGAGTTCTGGAAACTACGGTGGTATGAATCTTAAACCCTACGGAGGCTAAGCATGGTACTGCTCTATACCCATAAAATAACTCCTCGTTTAACTTTTACTGTTAAACAGCTTTTTCGCCGTATTATGGGATACGAGGTTTCTATTACAGACTCTGTTGATGTGTTCATCAAGCATACCGGAGCCAAACTAAGTTACGCTAAACAACCCCTACAGAATGAGTTTTTTATTCGTGCCAATCATTTACTTTTCGAGAGAATACTAGAGCCTCAAGATATCAATTGGAAATCGTGGGAGGGAACCCCTTGTTTTTTTGACGTAGATGCTCGGAGTTCCATTCCTTTTGATATTCTCGCTGCTTCTTTTTATCTATTGAGTAGGTATGAAGAGTACCTGCCGCATCAGAAAGATGAATTGGGGCGTTTTCGATCGATTGAAAGCGTGCTGAGTGATCGTCGTGGCGCCTTTTCTGCCCCTTTAGTGGATCAATGGGCTTATCGTCTTCGAAAGATTTTTTCTCAGCACTTCCCTGATGAACCCTACACTGAGCGAAATTTTAGATTCTTTTTGGGTGTTCCTGTAATTCAGTCTCATGCTTATAGTTTTAGAGGTCTCGGCCGACATATTTTTGAATCATTTGAAGATTTGTTTGCTGGACGCCTCTCTGCAATTGCAGGGCGTTTTAAGGTAATGATAGGTATTGCCAAGGATCCCTATGATCATTATTTGAAGCTTAGAAAATCATTGCAAAAATTAGGAGTTGAAATTGGCTTTTTCTTTCAATTTGCGCCTTATCATGTCAGAGATCGCAATATTTCTTGGAATCGCCTTCGATTCGGATACTTCCTAAAACATATTGCTGATTACACGAGTATAGGATACTATCGTTCTCAAGGAGCGATGTTAAATACCGAACAATTTAAAGTTGAAATTGATCGCCTCGATCAAATACTCCACCGTAAGGTAAGTAGTGCTATCATTGCTCAAAATAGGGTTTTACTCCCGGATGCCTATGAAGAGTTGGTTGCACAAGAAATCTCAGATGATTATTCTATGGGATACGACGATGCTATTGGTTTTAAGTCGGGCACCTGCACTCCTTATCCTTTTTACAACCTAGGACTCGAGCTAGAGCAGCCTCTAAAAGTGCATCCCTTTGTTGTTTCGGATGTCATTTTTAATATTGAAGAACCAGATAAAATTGTGGATAAGCTTCGAGCTATTAAGGACAAGATTGCTGAGGTTGACGGCACCTTTTATATGCAATTTGGCAATCGCGCCATCGCATCTTTAGGAGTAACTAGTTTTATTAACCTGATAAAGGCTATTGATGGATAAGCTTGCCCCCAAACATATTTTCTTCGATTTAGACCATACCCTTTGGGATTTTGAGAAGAATTCAGCGGCTACCTTCGAACTTCTATTCGATAAGTTCAATATTTCATTAGATCTTACTCAGTTTCTCGAGGTCTATGTTCCTGCCAATATGGAGTATTGGAAACTCTATCGCCAGGGTAAAATAGCTAAAGAGGAGTTGCGTTACCGTCGCTTAAGCGACGTATTTAATCGTTGCAATTACGAAGTTAGCGATCGTATGATCGGAGAAATGGCAGATGGATACATCGAGTATTTAAGCTCGTTTACGCATGTCTTTGATTACACCAAGGAGTTACTCGATTATCTCGTAGAGCGATACCCACTGCATATCCTAACGAATGGCTTCGCCGAGATTCAGTCTAAAAAGCTAAAAGGAGCCGGCTTAGAAGGCTATTTTCAAACCGTAGTGAATGCTGAAGATGTAGGCTTTAAAAAGCCAGACCCCAGAATCTTTGCATTTGCTTTAGATAAAGCCAAGGCAACTGCATCTGAATCTTTAATGATAGGTGATGATCTCGAAGCGGATATTCTAGGAGCAAAAAATTGTGGGTTTGACGCCCTGCACTTCGATGTTGAGAATGTTCATAGTCACAATCACTGCGTAATCGTTAACTGTCTAAGTGAAATAAAGCAATATCTTTAATACCTCATTAAACAATCTCCGCTATATGAAGTCCTTTGTGTTTTCTGTATTTCTTTCGATCAGTCTATTTTCTAGCTTAAATGCCCAGTTTGATCGTTATGATTTCGTAGTAGTTCCAACCAAGTTTGATGTGTTTTTTGAACCCAATGCCTATCGTACAAGTACGCTTTTAAAGTTCCTTCTTAAAGAAGCAGGCTACGATGCTTATTACGAAGATGAATTGCCTGAGTATGCCCTGCAGAATCCCTGTAAGGGGATTAAGGTAGATCTTGAAGAGAATTCAGGGTTACTTTTAACTAAATTTCAAATTCTTTTTAAAGATTGCCGAAATCAATTAGTTTTTAAAACCTATGCAGGTGAAAGTAAGAGTAAGGATTATAAAACGGCCTATCACCAGTCTATAAGACAGGCGTTTTCTAGTGTTTTATCTGGGAAAGGGGTATCTGAGCCCAAGAAAATTGATCGAGCTAGTGCTACTGATCGACTCCGATTGATGAGCAATGGAGGAGATGATTATTCACTCGTCGATTATTCTGGTGCCGTTATTTTCAGATTAACCAAATCAGCTGCAACCGATGTTTATCTGGTTAACGCCGAAGAAATTTCAGGAATTCTATTCAGGAATGCTGAAGGTAAATGGACCATGGAGTTAACCGACGGATCGGGAGCCAAGGTGACAACGAATCCCGAAATTGAACAGTAACCTAATCTAAACGCTGTCTTACGACTTCGTATAGAAATACACCACAAGCCACAGAAACATTAAGTGAAGCGATGGTACCACTCATAGGTAGTTTAGCCTGACTATCACTGAGCTTAAGTAGGGAGGGATGTATACCTACGTCCTCGGATCCCATAATAATCGCAGAAGCCTTTTTAAAATCTACCTGATAGATGTGACCTTCTGTTTTTTCTGTTGCTGACACAATTTGAACTCCTGCTGACTTCAAGTAATATACCGCGTCTTTAAGATGGTCTACTCTTGCTACAGGCAGGGTAAAGGCAGCTCCGGCAGAGGTTTTAATGGCATCTTTATTTAGTGGGGCCATCCCCTGTTTAGGAACGATCACGGCGTCAACTCCAGTACAACTCGCAGTTCTTAAGATCGCACCAAAATTTCTGACATCCGTTAGTCCATCTAGCAGCAGAAACATGGGGTGTTCCTTTACTTGCAAAATGCGCTCCACGGTTTCTTCGAAATCTGCATAACCAACCTCTGAAATCTCGGCGATAGCCCCTTGATGATTCTGAGTGGTGATACGTTGAAGGCGCTCAGCTGGCACATAGGAGTGAGGAATCTTACGATCGTGTATTTGTCCTTCTAGTGCCTTAAACAGAGGGCTTGTTACACCTTTTTGAAGAAAGATTTTATGAAAATCAGTGCCTGATTCTATGGCTTCCTGAATCGCTCGGATGCCATAAATATATTGGGAGTTGTTTGACATTACTTATCGAGGTCAGAAATGAATTGAATCAGATCTTCTTGTGATTTTAGTGTGTAGCGATTTCCTTTCAGTATACCAGCCGCCTTTATTTGATAATCCTGTGGTAGCGATTCTACAATTTTTCTTCGCTTTTTAGGTAGATACTGAAGCAGTCTTTCATCGTTAATTTGATAGTAGTACTCGATAAATTGATTGAATTTATCGGGGGTGCTTCTTACCATAGAATTCACGGCTTTAACACCTTCTTTGAACTTTGTCTTAACGCGTTCGTATACCTTGAAATTCTTTCCGCTATAAAGCACGTTAACGTATCCATTTCTAACTCCTTGTTTAGGAGTATTCAATGTTTCAAGAGTAAGGATGAGATCTTCTGCTTTAAGCGTAATGTTTCGATCAAGATTGAGGGCAAAGACTGTTTCGCTTAAAGGAGATTCTTTAAGTTCAACCTCGTCATTATGCATATTATAACGGTAGTACAATTTCTCAGCAAATTCCTCCTTATAGTACAGCTCACAGGCCTGAAATTCTTCATTGAAATAAGGACTGCCAACAGTGGTGGGGTCGAAGACGATATTTCTTGTCCTAACCTCAGCAAACATTATATCGGTTAAGGGATTTCTTTTTGTCATGAAATTGGCAAATCCCAAAATATCATCGCCTTTGGGTGCTTCTTGGAGAACTGTTTGACTCGATACGCTGAAGGATAGGCTTAGCAGTAGAAAAAAGATCTTAAGTTTCATCTAGTTTCGGTTTAATTCCTCTATCAAGATAATAAGATCTTCTTCAGTTTTGGTTTTTAATTTCTGGCTTCCTATAGTGGCTTCTGCACTTTCTAGGTCTTCTTTCTTCAGAACAGTTGATAGATCTTTCTTTTTACCACTGAAGAAATAAGCGATTTCCTCTCCATTCTTGCGAATATAAAAGTCTTGAAAATGAGTAAAGCGATTGGGTGTCGTTCTAACCATTGAGTTTACGGCCCTAACACCTTCTTTAAAACCCACTCTGTTCTGGTAGTATAGAATGTAGTTTTTTCCTGTGGTTAATTCGTATAGATAGGCATTTCTCAATACCCCATCTTCATTAGTGATTGTTGTTAATGATAGTGAGCGTCCGGTTTCTTTATCTTTTAATACGATTTCTTTGATGGTGGCAAGTGAGCTACTCTCACCTTCGGCAGGTACGAAATTTCCTTGCTCGTCTTTTACATATTTTACTGATTCATCTCCAGGCTTAACTACCTCAACTTCGTCATTGAACGCATTATGACGATATAAGTATACACCCAAGGATTTGTCATTATAGAATACTTCTCCTTCAGTAAAGTTTTCATTTACATAGGGTGATCCTGCGGTGGGTAAATCGTTGCCGTAAGAACGGGTCTTTCTCATTTGAGCGAATACTGCTCCTTCTGTTGCTGAACCACTAAAACTTTCTAGATTAATTTGTGCATAAATTGATAGTGGAGCTATTATAGCTGTTATGAGGTAAATGTTTTTTTTCATAGGGGCAAATATAACTCCTTTCATTTATGGATATAAAAAAAGCCGCTCTTTTGAGCGGCTTTAATTACGTAAAATAAAACATTATTGTTTTGTGAATCTGTAAACTGACTGAGTAGCTGGAGCGCCGCAATCTTCAATCGGATTATCAGTAATGGCCAGTGTGAATGAACCATCATCTGTAAAGTCGAAGGTTCCATTAGGTCCATCAGGAGGGGCAATACCTAAATTAGTACTACAACCTAAACCAATTAATTGCTCACCACTCACTACTACTTCTCCACAAACTAGATCTACCTTAAAATCGTAAGGACCGAATCCAAAGATTTCTAGATAACCAATACTGATATTTCTACCTGTATTTGAAGTAGCCGTAATTACAGCTGTTTCTCCTAGTCCGTTGTAGCCAGGTCCTAGATAAGAACTTTCACCTGAAATAATTTCTACGGCATAAGTCCCAACAAGGAATCCGTCCGAAAGCTTACAAACAGCATTTGATGTTACTCTGTAAGGCGAGGAATACCAACCACCTACAGCGGCAACGTTCCCGTTAGCAGTGGAATTATCAAAGGTTCTACCATCTGTAGTTTTCACTGAGAAATCAACAATAAATTGGTCTCCTGCAGCAACCTCATCAATAGTTAAACCTGCAGCCGCTAGTGCTGCCGACAAAGTGTAGTTGAAAGAAGCCCTAGGAAGACCATAAGGTGTACCATCGGTCGTCCAACCAGTAACTTGTCCGAATGGAATACCGCTTACAGATTGGCCTGTTCCAGCGTTGTCTTTAAATGATAATGTGACATCAACACTCTGGATATTTGAAGCCAAAGAGCCATTATGATCTTGATATTCAAAGACCATATTTATTCCAGAACTGGTATCAAATAAATCAAGTAATCCAGTAGCAGATATTTGTCTTAGAATAGCACCTGCTTCGGTATTTTCATTGACAAAATCAATGACTTTTTCTTCAGTTTCACAAGCCCCAATGGATAAGGCTAGGAAAGAGATAAGAACATATTTATATAAATTTTTCATTACTCAAGGATTTAATAAAGTGTTGTTGAACCATTATCCCAAAAAACTTTTTGTGTTACGTCTGCCTTTTGGTTTACCGAAGAATTGGTATTCACAAAATTAGCAGGGTACCACATAGATCTAATGAAAGCTCCAGGATTTGGTTCTAAATTTGGTTGAAGATTATTTGGATATCCAGTTCTTCTATAGAAATTATATGCATCAGAACCATTTCCATATAGGGATACCAAAAATTGATGTCCTAAAACATTCCAAGGATCTTCGTCAAATGCAGAACCTGTTTGGTTGGCATGTAAACTAATGTCGTCCGCCGAAGGTTCTGTAGATAAGTCAGCAGTGGCATCCAAAGACCCAAAAGCCGATACTTTTTCAACTGAAGCAGCAAGACCAGCTAGAAGATGTTCTTTAGCTGAAGCTGTATTACCGGAAGCTAACGCAACCTCAGCTTGCCAAAAATGAACACTTGAAGATAAAAGAATTGGAACAATACCATTACCACCAGCACCAGCACCTTGACCAAGCGCCTCGAATCTTGAATCATCAAAGGCACCTCCTGCAGGGTAAACCCCAACTAGAGTACGTAAGAATCCATCTGGTGGAATACCTTCATCGTTTCCATGGTCTCTACCCCAATAACCATTTGGTAGTCCACAGAAAGGATAATTACCATCAGAATAGTGTGTTGGGGGAGTTTGCAATGAACACTGAAGTGTTTCTAGAGCAGGCTCAGAACCATCAAACCCTGGAGTTACAGCGTTTTGTCTGTAGAAATAATACCTTCTTCTAGGATCATTAGTTTCTTGTAAGTAGTTCATGAAACTAATTGATCGGTAATTTCCACCACCATTCACGGTATAGTCACTACTGTATGCGGGATGTCTAGTATCCGGTTGCACCTCATTAGTACCATAAGTGAACTGGAAATCTGAATCCACGTCATCAATGTAGTTCCCACTCGCAATTATAGAGCTAAAACCTGAATCAATACTACCATCGTGAACACGAGTTGTAGCATACATTTTAAGTTTTAATGTATTTGCAGCTTTAACCCATTTCGATGAATCTCCATCATAATAGAAATCGTTCTGTGGGGCAGGTCCATCAGCGTTGAAATCAGCAATCGCTGAATCAAGTAACGCATGTGCTGCCGCATAAATATCAGAACCACTATCAACGGCAGGATTAAAGTTCTCAGCTCCTAAATTAGCTTGAGAGTAAGGTACATCTCCAAAGTAGTCTACAAGTGTTACCATTGTAAACGCCTTCATAAATTTACCTATACCCGAGTGATAGGTTAATCCACCTTCAGAAGCTAGTACTTCCATCGCTTTGATATCCTCTAAAAGAGTTGCGTAAGCTGATGACCATGCACCTTGAAAGCTCGAAGGTTGATATACGTTAACATAGTTCTTACCGAACATGTACTCGATACGAGTTAGTTCTGCTCCATAATTACCCATAGATCTAACAATACCAGCAAAGCTTAGTTGTATTTGATTTAATAGGAAATCAGGACTTGCTTGATCTGCCGACAACGCATTTGGATTAGTCCTTAGATCTAGCTCAGTTGTCTCACACGATTGGAAACTTAATGCTCCTGCAATCGCAACGACACCTAATACTTTAAAATAATTTTTCATAATAATTGTATCTAAATGTTATTGTTAGAAAGAAGCTTT
>JAYPSS010000046.1:0-9096 GCA_038133115.1 Flavobacteriaceae bacterium
ATTAGAAATAACAGTCCTGTTTGGTCAAAGATTTCGGGAGCAATGAAATTTTCTGCTGTCCCTACTTTTCCTTTTCCTAGTGCTAAAAATACGGTCGCTAACAGGGCTATAAAGAGAATGATGACCAGATACTTCAAAGATTTTTCGAGGTAGGCATATTTTCCTATGATAATTAGAAGGCTGATTAGCAGGAATAGAATCAAAGACATGGATTGCATGGTTAGCCCGCTTCCTGGTCCGATAATATTTAATGTCATCCCTGCAGTTACCGAATAAAGGGCCGCCAAGATGGTAAAAGCACTAACTAGGTTGACCCCAGCATAGATCCATAAATAAAACTTAGAGGTTTTTGCATATCCTTCAGTTAAGGAATGTTCTTTCACCCTTGTATATCGTACTCCAAATTCGAAAAAAGGGTATTTCAAAAGGTTGGCGAGTAAAATGGGAATAACCATTAACATTCCGTAAACGGCTCCAGCCTTTGTGGATAGCACTAGATGTGAGGTGCCAATGGCCATACTAGCGAAAAGCAGTCCGGGTCCAAGGCGGTTGAAAAATCGTTTAATATCCATATCGAAAAGTGGTTAAATCTATTGAAAAATAGGGTTACTTCGTAGAGAAGTTTCATCGCATAGATTAACAGGTATGAAAAAACTTTGGTTAGTATTGTTTTTGGTGGCAGTTTTAGACTTGCTTTTCTTAGGGTATGTCTTAGGCCCCAAGGTAGAAAGACCTACTTTCGACAAGATCTTACCAGAAATCGATACACCTATTGAAAAACTTGATGCCTACATCGCAGAGAGAGAAGCTAGTCTACCAGTAAAAGAGGGAAATGAGTCTAGAATTATTTGGGCGGATTCCTCTAAGACAAAAACGCCAATTAGTGTTGTTTATTTACATGGTTGGTCAGCATCTGCCGTTGAAGGTGACCCGATTCATCGCCAAATTGCTCAGGATTTAGGAGCCAATTTATACTTACCAAGACTCGCCGAACACGGGCTTTCTAAAGAAGAGGCGCTTTTAGACATCACTGCTGATGATTTGGTTAATTCGGCTAAAGAGGCCCTTAGTATCGCTCAGCTTATTGGGGATCGTGTCGTTATTATGGCCACCTCTAATGGGGGCGCTCTGGCGCTTTATTTAGCAGAATCAGTGCCTGACCTAGCAGCGCTTGTACTCTACTCTCCAAACATTGAGATTTATGATCCGACGGCGAAGCTTTTAGACGATCCATGGGGTCTTGAAATTGCTAAAAAGGTAAAGGGGAGTAACTATCATATAGCGAATATGCCTGACCATCGAAAACCCTATTGGTATCACAAATATCGATTAGAAAGCTTACCTCAATTGCAAGCCTTTGTTTCAAGAGCCATGACTCCCATGAACTTTAAAGCTGTCGATGAGCCTGTATTTTTAGGCTACTACTATAAAAATGAAGAGGAGCAAGACAAGGTAGTTTCTGTACCCGCAATGCTTCGAATGTATGAGCAATTAGGTACTCCGTCAAACAAAAAGCGAAAGCAAGCTTTTCCGAATGCGGGAGATCATATCTTGGCCAGTCCACTGGCTTCAAATGATGTGGAAGGGGTTTATAAAGCGACGCACAGCTTTTTAAAGGAAGTTGCTAATCTCGAGGTTAAAGCCTCTCATTAAATCCTCAATTTGCTTTGTAATTGAAATAAGAAGCTTCATTTTATTTCAATTTTGTTAGCCATATCTGGGTTTTTTGTCAAAGTTGACTATATTTTAGTACCCTTGCATCAATCAAAAATCACGAAATGGCCAGAAGACCTCAAATTGAGCGCTTTAATGAAGTAGTTAAGTCTAAGTTTCAGATCTACAATAGTTTGTTTTTAACGCTTCCTTTTCCAAGTATTAAAAACACCGCTTTATTACTTCCACTTTTTGCAGAAACTTGTAAAGAAGGTTTTGCAGCTGGACTTAGTCCCCATCAAATTGTAACGAACTTTTTTGATACCTATTTGAAAGACATCGGAGAAAAGGATCGCAACGATTTACTATTCTCCTTTATTAAATACATTGAAAGACAGGTAGTTCTTTTTGATGCTATTGAGGATGCTGGTTTCTCCTACGTGAACAATATGCACGGTAGAGGAACCCTTCGCTATATAAAAGAAGAGGCTCAGAATAATAACAAATACGAAGATCTTCTCGAGTATTTAGAGCGGTTTGCCGTACGTGTAGTACTCACTGCTCACCCCACCCAGTTCTATCCGAATAGTGTGTTAGGTATTATTCGCTCACTTTCTGCAGCTGTTAAGCGCAATGATATTGATGATATTAAACAATTACTCGATCAGTTGGGTCTAACTCCATTTTATAACAAGGCAAAGCCTTCACCACTTGATGAAGCGAATGGACTCATTTGGTATTTAGAGAATGTCTTTTATCACTCGGCAGGGTCTATCGTTAATTACCTCAGAAAGAACTTCTTTGATAATAAGGTAATCGAACATCGTTTATTTGATTTCGGATTCTGGCCAGGAGGGGATCGCGATGGTAACCCGTTTGTGACCTCAGAGATTACTATGAAGACGGCTCAAACGCTTAGACATCATATTCAGCGTAATTATTACCGGGAGATTCGCGACTTAAAAACTCGATTGACCTTCAAGGGTATTCTTGAACGAGTAGAAGAGCTCGAGACAAGGATGTATCATACCCTATTTTTTCCAGAGCTTCCGTCTTTATCTCTAAAAGAGTTAGAGGCTGAATTGCAATCGATACATATAGAAATTAAAGAGAAGCACAGTGGCTTATATGAAGATCTTGTTTTAGATCTCATTCAAAAAGTGAAGCTATTCGGATATCATTTCGCGAGTCTTGATCTGCGTCAAGATTCTAGAATTCATGAAGCGGTATTTGCGGAGATTATCAATCATTCAATGGCAACGGCTCACATTGAAAACCTGCCTTCTAAACCCTATGCGGAATTGAGTTTAGAAGAGAAATACGAAGTGCTCATCAGTTTAAAAGGATCGGTGTCGTCAAGCTGGTTTGATGCAGATTCGATTACTGCTCAGACGATTGACTCCATTTATGTAATGAAACAAATTCAGGCTGAAAACGGAGAGCTTGGAGCCAATCGATACATCATCAGTAATTGCCAATCGCTAGAGCATTTACTTCAACTTTATGCGCTCGTTCGTATGTGTGATTGGGAGCATCCGACCGTAGATTTCATTCCTCTTTTCGAAACGATCGACGATTTAAATGCGGCTCCAAAGATTATGAGTGAATTCTATTCAATTACAGAATATTCAGCCCATTTAGAAACTAGAAACAATAAGCAGACGATCATGCTCGGTTTCTCTGACGGGACCAAAGATGGCGGATACCTTATGGCTAATTGGGGAATCTACAAGGCTAAGGAGGCACTTAGTAAGGTTTCTACAGAGAATGGCATATCGGTTGCCTTCTTTGATGGTAGAGGAGGCCCTCCTGCTCGTGGAGGGGGTCGCACTCATGAATTCTATGCTTCGATGAGTGAGGATATTCAGGCTGATGACATTCAGCTAACCGTTCAAGGTCAAACGATTAGTTCTAATTTCGGAACTTTAGAGTCTTCTCAATACAACCTCGAGCAATTACTCAGTTCAGGAATTAAAAACCAACTGACTAATAAAGGTCAGAACAATTTAAGTGACTCATACCGCGCCACTATCGAAGAATTGGCAGATTTAAGCTACCAGGCTTACCAAGCCTTCAAAGCACACGATAAGTTCTTGCCCTACCTACAAGAAATGACCACGCTACCTTATTATGCGAAAACGAATATTGGTAGCCGTCCTGCGAAGCGAGGAGGTAAAAAGGAGTTAGCTTTTGAGGATCTTCGTGCAATCCCTTTTGTAGGTAGTTGGAGCCAGCTAAAACAAAATGTGCCCGGGTTCTTTGGAGTAGGAACGGCACTTCAAGCCTTCAAGGATAGCGGTAGATTCGATCATGTTCAATCACTATACAAGAGCAATGCTTACTTCAGAACACTGATTGCAAATTCTATGATGAGTCTTACCAAGTCTTTCTTTGATCTCACTTCGTATATGTCTGATGACCCTGTCTATGGGGATTTCTGGAAGCTGATTCACCAGGAGTATCTAAAGTCTAAAGAGTTACTTCTTGAGCTTACTGGTTTTGAACAACTCATGCAAAATGAAAAGGCAGGTAAGGCTTCGATTGAAATCAGAGAAGGTATTGTTCAACCATTACTAACCATACAACAGTATGCACTCAATAGAGTTAGTAAAACGACCAATAGCGAAGAAAAGCAGCTTTTTGAGAAGATGGTTACTCGCTCGATGTTTGGTAATATTAACGCCAGTCGTAACTCGGCATAAAGGCCTTACATTCGCCTGAGATTTTGTGATATTTTCAATTTCTTCTTAGAAAGAGTTGTTTATTTCAGATGCCCAACCCATATTTGCAGCGTTCATTCGCATGATGTAATTGTTATCAAGAAAGGTGAAGGGAATAGACCCTATGAAGCCTTAGCAACCCTCGATCTTCGAGAAGGTGCTAAATTCTACCCCAATTGGGAGAGATAACGATGCTAAGCCACTTTGGCTACCCATCTTTTCTTTTTAGCAGTTACCTCATTATTATTTAACCTAAAAAAAATTACATCGTAATGAGTGCACAACACCAATTCGCCACTAGCGCTTTAACCGCAGGGCACAATCTCAATCAGCACGGTAAAACAGTAGCCGTGCCCATTTACCAAACCACGGCTTATCGATTTGATTCTTCAGATCATGCTGCCGCATTGTTCAATCTTAGTGAAGCAGGTAATATCTATACTCGCCTCACAAATCCTACCAACGCGATTCTAGAGGAACGTCTTGCGACTCTTGAAGGAGGAATTGGAGCCGTAGTAACGGCTTCGGGAACCTCTGCCGTTGCAACTACCCTTCAGGTGTTATTAAAGCAGGGAGACCATATCGTAGCCTCAAACAGTGTCTATGGAGGTACGTATAATTTGCTGGCGGTAACTTTGCCGAGGTTAGGGATTACCACAACTTTTGTTGACCCATCAGAGATTCAAAATTTTGAAGATGCCGTAACAGAGAATACACGTGCAGTTTTTCTTGAATCGATTGGAAATCCAAAGTTGGATATCCTTGACATTGAGGCCATTTCTTCGGTGGCCAAAAGACACCAAATTCCTCTAATTGTCGACAATACGGTTCCTACCCCTGCATTGTTAAATCCAATTAAATACGGAGCGAACATTGTAATTCATTCTCTCACTAAGTATATCAATGGTAATGGTACTGCATTAGGTGGGGTGATCATTGATGCTGGAACTTTTGACTGGTCTAGCGGAAAATTTGAGGAGTTTACTACTCCTTCACCCGGATACCACGGCCTAGTTTATCACGATGCTTTAGGAGCCGCAGCATTTATTGCTAAGGTTCGAATCGAAGGGCTAAGAGATTTCGGAGCAGCGCTCAGTCCCCTGAATGCATTTCAAATCATTCAAGGATTAGAAACCTTGGATATAAGAATCAAAAAACACAGCGAGAACGCTTTAGCGCTTGCTGAATGGCTGGCTGCAAGACCTGAGGTGGAATGGGTAAATTATCCAGGTCACAAAAACTCTAGAGAGCAAATCTTAGCTGAGAAATACCTTCAAAAAGGAGCTAGTGGTATCGTTACTTTCGGATTGAAGGGAGGTTTCGAGGCAGCGAAAAAGGTGGCAGATGCGACGCTAATCTTTAAAATTGCAGCAAACTTTGGAGATTCAAAATCGATCATTGTACACCCCGCTTCTACCACGCATCAGCAGTTAACTGATAAGCAACAGGAAACTACTGGGGTCACACCAGAGCTCATTCGCTTATCGGTCGGACTAGAAGACCTTCAAGATTTAAAAACAGATTTAGAACAGGCCTTTTTAGCTTAAGTAAGTTTTTTATTAGTGTATGTTATGTTCGATTGAGATTAGTGGTTTCGAAACAGTGAATAAAAGGGTTCTTGATTCTTTTCCACTGAGCTACGAAGTTTTCGGCAGGCCCCTTGGGTCAGCACCGCTAATTTTGGTCGGCCACGCGCTTACTGCCAACTCTAGTCTGACCGGAGACAAGGGTTGGTGGGAGCCGATCGTGGGTTCAGCTAAGGCTATTAATACCGACCGTGCTACCGTACTTTGTTTTAATATACCAGGTAACGGATATGACGGATTTTTCTTTGATGCAGACATCCAATTAACCGCAACGGACATCGCACGTATTTTCCTCACCGGTTTAGAAAATTTATCTATTTCAGAGGTTGCCCTTTTTGTAGCTGGGTCTGTCGGCGGTGGAATTGCTTGGAGCATGGTAGCCCAAAACCGCATCCATTTTAAGCGTTTTGTTCCTATCGCAACGGATTGGAAATCTACCGATTGGATCATAGCCCATTGTCACATTCAGGAGCGTCTGTTAGAGGAAGAAACCGAGTGGGGCCTAAAACTTGCTCGTCAACATGCTATGCTCACCTACCGCACGCCGCAATCTTTCGATTCACGCTTTCAGCGCGAAAGAAAAAGCTCTAATTATGCCGTGGAGTCTTGGCTTGATTATCACGGAGATGCCCTTACCTCTCGCTTTCATGCTAGAGCCTATCGACATCTGAATCAAATTCTTAGACAGATTGACACCGTACCCGAAGATCAAACCTTTGAATCTGTTTTTGCTTCAGTGAAAACCGAATTTTATGTAGTTAGCATTACCTCTGACTTACTTTTCATTCCTACCGAGGACGATAAAACCGTTAATTCACTTCGAGCTCTAGGAAAACCTACTGATCATTTTAAAATTTACTCCCTTCATGGCCATGATGCCTTCCTTATCGAACACGATCAAGTGGCGGCAGTCATCAAGGGTGTTTGGAGTCAAGCTAAGGAGCTACGAGAGGCTTAGCTTACGAAAAGTAACACTTCTTCATTTTCGTCTTTGCGATAACTAGAAAACCCTAGTTTTTGATAGAACTCAAATAGGTGTTTTTCTTCAATAGTTAACCACAACTTACTTAATCCGGTCTCTTTTATTAATTGCTGAAACCAAAGTCGAGCCCATCCTTGTCTTCGATATTTCTCTGGTGTGAATAGGTATCCGATATAAGGGAGTTTATTCAACTCTTCTTTCACTGCCTCTTCGAGTTCAGATAATTCAGGTAGTTCATCGGTAAATACAATACCTACACACATCAATTCTTCTGCATGAAATAGAGCAAAAACAGAAGCGCTATTGCTTAATTTATTCCATTGAGGTTCAAGTACTTTAACCCAATCGATCGGATAAACCAGTGATAAATCATCTGCCTCTATATGTAATGACACCAGTTGAGCATCCCCTACAGATATCCCCATGATCTCAATTTATCAGAATCCTCTGTCCATCGATCCCCTATATCATTGCGATAATAGGAATTGTTGATCATTAGCGTTGAGATTCGGTTGTACATATTTTTTTGGGCTTCTTTCATTGTGGTTCCTTGACCGGTTACTAGGGTCACAATTCCTCTGTCTCCAGTTACTAGCCAGTGTCCATTAACTTTCTTTACATTGATCGGATGTATCCCATTCTCACTCGGTTTCTTGAAAATCACTACCGAATCTTTTGAGAATAATCTAAAGCTTTTTGGATCCTCGTAGGGAAAGGGGGGGACCACAATATAAGCACCCACTTGAAACCCCATTTTTGCATGAAAAGGAGTGTTTTTGCCACTTGCCGTATCCCAGAGAACTTTCGAAAATGGAGTTAAAAGCCCATCGCGCTGAATGTGTACCTGAGGATAACCAAACCTTGAGGTAAATTCTAATGGATAAATTCCATTATGATTCACAATGGAATTAACATCGATATGGCCTCTAAACCTATTTTCTCTTAATCGCGATTCAAGTTTCTTTAAGGTTTTTTCGAAAAGAATAGACTCTTTTGCCCAAAACATACTCGTTCCCATTTCACCTGTAGAAACCCCTAATTCATTGGGAAATAATTTTTTATGCTCAAAGTTTATATTGTAGGGAGGGATGAATTCATTGCCATTAAAAAAAGCTCCAACTGCAACTTCTACTCCCTTAACTTTTCGCTGTAATTGAAACACTCCAAAGTCACTCCCCCACGATTTTTCATAGGCTTTCAGCATTCGAATTACGTCTTCGCCATTTTCATCTTGACCAACGAATAGCAACTGTTTCAATTCTTGGGTTTCACCACTGGGTTTGATCACATAGGCATCGGGATGTTTCTCGATGTAGTTTACAGCAGATTGAAAACTGTCGAATTCTTTGAATGGTAGGGTTTTTACTCCACTACGTTTTAGTTCTTCTTGTCCGAAATTTCGGTCTAGTTCTAGCTCATCGGTATAACTTGAGCCGCCGAAAACGATTTTACCACTTGAGCGCAGTTCATCACTTTCTTTGCCGAATCCTGTGTAGTCGAACACGACGATATCGGCCCAGTCGATATGTTTCTTGTAATTGTTGGTTTTCTTAACGAATCCGTAACCGATTTCACGTGATCGTTTGTCCTCTATATACATGAGTACTTGATGTCCTTCATTTTGAACACCATAGGCAACATCTAGAGAATCACCCCATTTTGAGATAAAAAGAAACTTTCTTTTTTCGTCTCCTAACTGCTTTGTTTTCAATGTGATCTAAGCAGAAAGATCTAAAATTTGTTTGGCATAATGCTCAGTAAAAAAGCGAACAAACTTAATGCAAAATCGAATTCGTTGTTAGGGTAGAGTTAAGAAGGGGAAAAACAAAAAAAGCCAGAACAAAGTTCTGGCTTTTCTCATCTGTACTCGAGGCGGGACTTGAACCCGCACGACCGCAATGGTCATTGGATTTTAAGTCCAACGTGTCTACCAATTCCACCACTCGAGCCTTCGTTAGACAAGTCTAACTATTTCAAAAAAAAAGCTGCGATGTTCGCAGCATTTTGAGCGAAAAACGGGGTTCGAACCCGCGACCTCAACCTTGGCAAGGTTGCGCTCTACCAGCTGAGCTATTTTCGCATCATGTTAAGAACATATCCTAGAATATCTAGGGGATGCAAATTTAGAATATTTCTTCAAATTCAAAACATTCTC
>JAYPSS010000047.1:0-6708 GCA_038133115.1 Flavobacteriaceae bacterium
CTGAAGTCGTTCGTTACTTCGATCGTTAAATCGTTACCTTAGTAGTATGTCCGCCTCGAAAATTATCTTGGGAGTAGATCCCGGAACCACCATTATGGGTTTTGGCCTTATTGAGGTGAATGGTTCTCAAATGAAATTTTTGCAGATGAACGAGTTACGCCTTCAAAAGGTAAGTGACCCTTATCTGAAACTGCGTATGATCTACGAGAGAACTATTGAACTTATCGATACCTACCATCCCGACGAGATGGCACTAGAGGCACCGTTCTTTGGTAAAAACGTACAGTCTATGCTCAAGTTAGGCCGGGCTCAAGGCGTAGCGATGGCTGCTGGTCTTTCTCGTCAAATACCGGTTACAGAATATCTTCCAAAGAAAATTAAGATGGCGATCACTGGTAACGGTAATGCATCGAAGGAACAAGTAGCGAAGATGCTTCAAGGGATGTTTGCTTTAAAGGAACTCCCAAAAAATTTAGATGCCACCGACGGTTTGGCAGCTGCGGTTTGTCATTTTTATAATGCCGGTAAGCCTGAGGCGACCAAGGCCTACCATTCTTGGTCAAGTTTTGTTAGTCAGAATAAAGATCGAACCAGCTAATGGCGAGTTTTTATCTCCACATCCCTTTTTGTCGACGCGCTTGTCACTATTGTGATTTTCACTTCTCGACAAAACTCGATTATATTGATCGAATGGTTGTTGCGATGACCGAAGAAATGCGCTTGAGAAAATCAGATTGGCAAGAAGCTACTTTTAATACCTTATACTTAGGAGGGGGAACCCCCTCGGTACTGAGCAAACAGCAATTATTGTTATTGAAAAATGCAGCCTTATCCCATTATGATTTTACCTCTGATTTTGAATTTACCTTGGAGGTAAACCCTGAGGATGTGAATGAGGACCAAATAATGTCTTGGAAAGAGGCTGGTGTGAATAGACTCAGTATTGGCCTTCAGTCTTTTGAAGATCGAGACTTAAAATTGATGAATCGAGCGCATAGCTCAGAAGATTCTTTACGTTCACTACAGTTAGCGGTCAATCATTTCGATCGAGTTTCTGTAGATGTGATTTATGGTATCCCAGGACAATCGGATGAATTGCTTCAAAAGGGTATAGATAAAGTTGTAGCTATCGGGGCAACTCACGTCTCTGCCTATGCCTTGACGGTAGAGCCCAAGACTGCCCTTGCTAGTTATATTGAAAAGGAACTTATTCCGGATATCGATGAGGAACAGGCAGAAAGACAATTTCTTGTCGTTCTCGACACCTTAACGGCTAGAGGGTTTGAGCATTATGAAATTTCAAATTTTGCACTGCCCGGACATTATTCTATTAATAACAGCTCATACTGGAAGGGTGTTTCCTATGTCGGCATAGGCCCTTCTGCACATAGTTTTGATGGTAAGGGTAGATATTGGAATATTGCGCAGAACCACAAGTACATGAATGCAATTGAAGGGGGTGCGTTGAATTTTGAAAGCGAAGAATTGACGACTAAAGATCGTTATAACGAATTTGTAATGACCTCGCTTCGAACCCAATGGGGGGTAAGTTACCAGGATCTCGAATCTGAATTTGGCACTCCCTATTTGAATTATTTCAAGATGATGATCACCCCATTTTTACTCGATGCGCTATTGTTTGAAGAGGAAGGGGTGATTAGAGTTACTCGAAAGGGTAAATTTTTAATTGACGGTATAGCTAGTGAATTGTTTATGGTTGAACTTAAGACGAATCGCACATGATACGATTAACGATTGAAGATGTTGAGTATGTGTTTGATGAGACGATTGGTATTGATCTGTCAAGAGCGGTAGGTAGTGGAGTAAACGCCTGGTACATCGGCAACCCTAAGATAGGTCCTTTAGAAGTTGGAGGAGCTGTTTATAGCGTATCTTCAGGTGCTGCAGTGAATTTTGACCAAATTAATTTTGCTCCACATGCCCACGGCACACATACAGAAACATTTGGGCATATTGACGAAAATCAGCTTTTGATTGAGGAATTGAAACTTCCATTGTTCATGCCTTGCAAACTTATTCGTCCGAGTTTAGAGACCATAGATGGAGATCAAATATTAACTGAAAAAGCATTAAATCGCTGCGATTATGAAGGGGTGAAGGCTTTAGTAATTCGATTAAATCCTAATAAAGAATATCCTATCAATTATGATCATACGAATTGGCCCTATCTCAGTGAATCAGCCACCAAGCGACTCGTTGAAGCAGGGGTAGAGCACTTGATACTTGATGTGCCTTCGATCGATAAAGAAAAAGATCAAGGAGCTCTTTTGTCGCATCGCGCTTTCTGGAAAGGATCAGAATCTCCAAGAACCTCGGCAACGATCACTGAATTTGCACAGATTCCTATCGATCTACCTGCCGGTATTTATTTACTTCAACTACAGGTAGCGCCTATTCTTACTGATGCGGCACCGAGTCGTCCAATCCTATTTAAGCCTCTTTAGCTAGTTCTGTATAGTACTTGAAGAAATAGGGGATCGTTTCAATTCCCTTGTAGTAATTGAATAGACCGTAATGCTCATTTGGAGAATGGATGGCATCGCTGTCTAATCCGAATCCCATCAGTACTGACTTTACACCTAAAACAGATTCAAATAAGGCTACGATCGGGATACTTCCTCCTCCACGTTGTGGAACCGGTTTTTTATGGAACGTTTTCTCTAATGCTTTTTCTGCTGCTAAATATCCAATACTATCAATTGGAGTAACGTAAGGGGTACCTCCGTGATGTGGAGTTACTTTAACCTTAACCCCTACTGGAGCAATGGCTTCGAAGTGCTCGGTGAATAGTCGAGTGATTTCATGATGGTCTTGGTCGGGCACTAAACGCATTGATATTTTGGCGTAGGCTTTAGACGGAAGAA
Organism: Flavobacteriaceae bacterium; assembly: GCA_038133115.1. Classification (GTDB taxonomy): domain Bacteria; phylum Bacteroidota; class Bacteroidia; order Flavobacteriales; family Flavobacteriaceae; genus UBA3478. The sequence continues at coordinate 2,886 of JAYPSS010000047.1, forward strand.
CCGTTTTCGCTCCTTCACCAATGTATCCACCCCAGATTCCATTCACATCAAGAGTAGGTCGAATCGAGGCTCGCTCTGTAGTAGAGTATCCCTTTTCTCCATTTACCCCGTCAATATCGAGATGCTCATTATATTCTTCTTGATCAAAGGGCACTTCAGCCATTGCCGCGCGCTCCTCAGTACTGAGTTCCATCACCTTGTCGTAGAACCCAGGAATGGTGATTTTTCCTTCGTCGTCATGAAGCGATGCGATCATCTTGCTTAAAGTGTTGATCGGATTTACCACTGCACCTCCATAAACCCCCGAGTGTAGATCTCGGTTAGGTCCTGTTACCACTACCTCAACATAGCTTAATCCACGAAGCCCAGTTTGAATAGAGGGAATGTCTCTGCTAATCATTCCTGTATCTGAAATGAGAATGATATCGCTGCTGAGTCGTTCCTTGTAGGTTTCTAAAAATTCGCCTAAGCTATCGCTCCCCACCTCTTCTTCGCCTTCAATCATGAACTTGACGTTACAGGGAAGTTCATTTTCAGCAACCATAGCTTCAAACGCCTTTACATGCATGTAAAACTGACCTTTGTCGTCACAGGCGCCACGTGCGTAAATAGCTCCCTCAGGATGTAATGCTGATTTTTTGATGACTGGTTCGAAAGGTCCTGACTCCCAAAGTTCAATGGGATCGGGTGGTTGCACATCGTAGTGGCCATAGACCAGAATGGTCGGAAGGGTCTTGTCAATAATCTTTTCACCGTAAACTACAGGATACCCTTTGGTAGCTATCACTTCACTGCTATCGCAGCCGGCTTCTTTGAGTTTTTCGGCGGTAAAAGCTGCTGCCTGTAAAACCGCTTTTTTGTAGGCAGGATCTGCACTTACTGAAGGTATTTTCAGTAATTCGATCAGCTCGTTTGTGAAGCGCTCCTTGTGGTTTTCAATGTAGTTATTCAGATTCATTTTCGAGGTTCTTTAAAGTGGCACTAATTTACGAATAAGAATTTGCAAGAATTTTTAGGATTTTAAAAAATTAGGGTATATTTGCCGTCCTTATTGGTAACACCAATTGCGGATGTGATGGAATTGGTAGACATGCTAGACTTAGGATCTAGTGCCGCGAGGCGTGGGGGTTCGACTCCCTTCATCCGCACCAAAAAAAGCCGAGAATTTTCTCGGCTTTTTTTATGCCTATTCGTTACAAGAATTTGCTAATCTCCTGGTAGACTTTATCGCTAGCTCCCAAGTTCTGCTCAATGAATCTTCTGTTTGCTTCCCCTTGAGATTGCAGTGCTCGAGATTGCTTGGCGAGTGTTTGAAGATAAACGTCAAGATCGCTTGAATGATTAATGGTTATTACTCCACCTGCTTTAACCAATTGTACCACCTCAGGGAACTGGCTATAATTAGGCCCGATCAAAACGGGTATGCCGTAAACGGCAGCCTCGGGAACATTGTGAAGTCCTGTTTTAAATCCACCTCCGATAAAGGCTAGATCAGCATAACGGTAGACTGTGCTCAATAGACCTACCGTGTCGAGAATTAGAACTCTACGGTCAGATTGAAATTCTGATAGGGTGTAGCGATTTACGGGCTCAGAAAATGTTGAGATGGTTTTTTGGGTGGCTATAGCATCTACTTTATGGGGAGCCACAATAAAGCATACTTTAGGGTCATCGAATTCTCGAAGCGACTGAGCCAGTAACTCATGCTCTTCTTGCCATGAGCTGCCAAAAACAATACATTTTCGTCCGGCGATGAAAGATTCTATCCAATCTAAGGATTTGTTTTCTAAGGCAATCTGGGCGACTCTATCAAAGCGAGTATCCCCACAATATTTGACGGGCAACTCTGGATAAAAGGAATGGACTACCGAAATAGACGACTCGTCTTGACATAGAATTTGGTTGAAATTCTCGAGCAATTGCCTACCTAAGTGGTACTTAAATAGCCATTGTTCTTTATAAAATCTCGCCGCTGCCAAGTAGGTCGGACATCCGGTTTTTTTTAATGCATTTAAATAGTTGGGCCAAAGTTCATATTTCACGAAGATGGCAACGTCAGGCTTTAACCACTGAACCACTTTGTTGGCCTTTGATTTCATGTCCCACGGCAAATAAAATACGAAATTGACTGGTGCTTTTTTTGCCGCGTACTCGTAACCGGATGGAGAAAAGAAACTAAGAGCAATCTGTGCCTCGGTTTGTTTTTGCTTGATTCTATCAATAATGGGTAGGGCTTGCTCGTATTCTCCAAGGGATGCGACATGAATCCAGACGAGCTTTCCTTTTTTAGTGAAACTGGGCAACTGCTTTAAGCTATTTCTTTGCCCGTGGAGTTGTTTGCGAAGCTTTGAATTAACCAAGGCAAATAGCGGAGATAACCTGCTAAAAAGGGATACAAGAATCTGATAAATCCACATGAAATTCTCTCAATTTTCGCTAAGGTACAACCTTTCGCTTAGGCCTGAATTAGTACCTTTATCGCAAATACTATTGTTATCGCATGAAAAAAATTCAGATGGTTGATCTTCAGGGTCAACTAGAACCCATAAAATCTGATGTACTCAATCGATTTGAAACCATTCTTGGAGAAGCCAGCTTCATCAATGGAGGCGCCGTTTCTCAATTTCAAAAAGAACTCGAAACCTACCTTGGGGTAAAGCATGTGATTCCCTGTGCGAACGGAACAGATGCCCTGCAAATCGCTATGATGGGGCTTGGTTTAAAACCGGGCGATGAGGTGATTACTGCTGATTTCACATTTGCCGCGACCGTGGAGGTGATTGCCCTGCTGGGGCTGACTCCAGTTCTAGTTGATGTTTATGAAGATGATTTTACCATTAATATAGAAGCCGTTCGAGCTGCAATTACATCGAAAACTAAAGCAATAGTTCCCGTTCATCTTTTTGGCCAGTGTGCGAATATGGATGAGCTCATGGAGCTATCGAAAGCGCATAATTTATTTGTCATTGAGGATAATGCCCAGGCAATAGGCGCAAAATATCATTCTAAGACAGGAGCACGACCGATGGCTGGTACTATTGGTCACGTTGGTGCCACTTCTTTCTTTCCTTCAAAGAATCTTGGAGCTTATGGCGATGGCGGAGCTTTATTTACTAACGATGACGAGCTGGCTCACACCTTGAGAGGTATCGTAAATCACGGGATGTATCAGAGGTATCATCACGATGTTGTTGGGGTGAATTCTAGATTAGATAGCTTGCAGGCAGCGGTATTAAGTGCAAAACTTCCGCATTTAGATGATTATAATCATCGAAGAAGAAGTGCTGCTCAAGCTTATAACAGAGCATTGTCGAATACTCCATTTGTAGGTTTACCAGTTACGGTGACCGATTGCGAAGGTATTTGCGAGTCATGTACTTGTCACGTGTTTCACCAATACACCTTAAAGATTTCTGGAGGTCATCGCGACGCTTTAGCTGCGCATTTAGCTGAGAAACAAATACCTCATGGAGTTTACTATCCGATTCCCCTACACAAGCAGAGAGCATATAGCGATCAGCGTTACCGAGAAGAGGATTTTTCAGTGACTAATCGAATCTCTGATGAGGTATTGTCGCTTCCGATGCATACCGAACTTACCGATGAGCAGATCGGCTTTATTACCACCACTATTCACGAATTTTTAAGTCACAGAGAATGAAAATTTTAGTTACCGGGGGCTTAGGTTATATCGGGTCACATACTGTGGTAGCCTTGTCTGAGGCCGGATACGAGGTGGTTATTATAGACAATCTTTCAAATACCAGAATTGAGGTTTTAGACGGTATTGAATCGATCATTGGTCGCCGTCCTGCATTTTACG
>JAYPSS010000047.1:6808-8708 GCA_038133115.1 Flavobacteriaceae bacterium
GTATTTGGTGATGATTATCCTACACCTGATGGAACTTGTATTCGAGATTACATTCACGTGGTAGACCTAGCAGAGGCCCATGTGGCGGCACTTACGCGATTAGTGAAAGGGGAATCTATCAGTGATTATGAGGTTTTTAATCTCGGTACCGGTAAGGGCAGTTCAGTTCTAGAAGTGATTGAAAGCTTTGAAAAGGTTTCTGGATCTAAATTGCCTTACCGAATTGCAGGGAGAAGAGAGGGTGATGTGATTCAAGCTTTTGCTGATACTGAAAAGGCCAATAGTGTGCTTGGCTGGAAGTCTAAATACAGCCTAGATGATGCTCTAGCTTCTGCCTGGGCTTGGGAGCGAAAACTCAGAAATTTAGACTAAATTCATTCACTAACCTTAACCATATACTTCATGAAAAACTGGATTTATCTGGCAGTTATTGCTTTTTCTATTCAAGCGGTAGGTGCTCAAAAATATTATCTACAGTGCGGAAACGTGTTTGATCCGACCTCAGAGAGATGGCAAAAAGACAAAACCGTTGTTGTTGAGGGTAAGCGTATTACAGAAGTTCTAAATGGGTTTGTAGAGGCTACAGGTGACGATCAAAATATTGATTTAAAAGAGGCATGGGTGATGCCCGGGTTTATCGATATGCATGTGCATATAGAGTCTGAATCTAACCCTCGTGCATATCTCAATCGTTTCACTTTAAATGAGGCTGATATTGCATTTAGAGCTGCTGTTTACGCGAATAAGACTTTGCTCGCTGGGTTTACCACTGTACGTGATTTAGGAGGTTCTGGGGTGAATATCGCCTTAAAGAATGCAGTCGAAGCTGGGCTAGTAGATGGTCCTCGTATTTTCACTACAGGAAAAACCATCGGATCGACCGGTAGTCATGCTGATCCTACTTCTGGCGTACGTAAAGATCTAATGGGTGACCCAGGACCTGCTGAAGGTATCGTAAATAGCCTAGAAGATGCTCGTAAAGCGGTAAGACAGCGATACAAGGATGGAGCTAACACCATTAAAATTACAGCAACAGGTGGAGTGTTGAGTACAACAAAAAACGGAAAGAACGCTCACTTCACCATTGAAGAAATCAAAGAAATTGTGAAGACGGCCGAGGATTATGATTTTCTTACTGCAGCCCATGCCCATGGAGATGAAGGCATGCGAAGAGCAGTAGTTGCCGGTATTCATACCATAGAACATGGAACCCTTATGAGTGAGGCGACCATGGATCTTATGATTAAGCATGGCACTTATCTAGTACCTACAATTACCGCTGGGAAACAGGTTTCAATCAATGCCGAAATAGAAGGTTATTATCCTCCCATGGTAGCCGCTAAGGCAAAAGAAATCGGTGGAAAACAGTCTCAAGCTACTTTTGCCAAGGCCTACAAGAAGGGAGTTAATATTGCCTTTGGAACTGATGCCGGTGTTTTTAATCACGGGGAAAATGCTAGAGAGTTCTTCTATATGCATGAAGCTGGAATGCCTGTTAAGGAAGCATTAAAGGCGGCTACCCTAATCAACGCGAAACTTTTAGGAATGGGGGACGAGTTGGGTCAGATCAAAGAAGGTTTTTTGGCGGATATCGTAGCTACCAAAGAGCATCCAGAAAAGAACGTATTAGCTCTGCAAAACGTTCATTTCGTAATGAAAGAAGGAAAACGCGTTAAATAATTTCGAAAAGCCTTAAATTCTTCGTGTTAACCCACTAAACATTGTACTTTTGTAGGTCGAAATAGTTGACTGATTTAATGGATAAATTTTCCTTCCTTAATGCCGCTCATACCACTTTGTTTGAGTCGCTTTATGAGCAATACCGAACTGCTCCAGACAGTGTGGAGCCCAGTTGGAAGGCATTCTTTCAAGGATTTGACTTTGGTGCAGAAAGCGTACT
>JAYPSS010000048.1:0-8503 GCA_038133115.1 Flavobacteriaceae bacterium
ATTCCCAAGGACTCTGTTTCATTGGGAAAGTTCGTTTACCAGACTTTTTACAACAACAACTAAAGCCTAAAGAAGGTCAAATCATTGAAATTGCTCCGGATCATTCAGTATATCAATCGAACCGAGGTGAAGCCTTAGAAGACCTTTCGAGCCCATTTACCTACCAACCTGACATGGGAAAGGTGCTTGCTAAACATAATGGAGCGCATTATTTTACCGTTGGACAACGAAAGGGTCTTGCTGTAGGAGGAACTTCACTCCCTTTATTTGTAATTGGCGTGGATACTGATCGCAACGTATTATATGTGGGGCAAGGAAGCGATCACCCAGGCCTTTATCGATCTGCTCTTAAAATTCAAAAGGATGAAGTACATTGGGTACGACCTGATTTGGCAGGGGATTTAAGAGTTCAAGCGCGAATTCGTTATCGTCAACCTTTACAACAGGCTTCGATCATCGTAAAAGACGATGCTACCTACGTAAAATTCGATCAGCCTCAATCTGCAATTACTCCAGGGCAGTTTGTTGCATGGTATATAGAAAATGAATTAGTGGGGTCTGGTGTGATTTCAGAATAGGAAATAAATTCACCTAATTTCACCTCTAAAACTGAATTATGTCTTTTAAGATTGCAGATACACCAACCCACCGAATTCTTTTTTTCGCAACCTGGTTGTTGTTTGCTTTAATGCAGTCTGCACTAATGCCTCTTTCAGGAGAAGAAGCTTATTATTGGCTGTTTTCTAGAGCTTTAGATTGGGGTTATTTAGACCATCCGCCAGCAGTAGCATTTTTTGGGCGCTTGGGATATGAGTTACTAGAAAATGAATTAGGGGTTCGTTTATTCTCTTCACTGCTTAGTGTGTCAACACTTTGGTTGATCTATGATTTAATCGGTCGTAAGGGTCTTAGAAACTTTGTTTTTTTAGCGGGGGGGCTACTCGCGGTACATGCAGGTAGCTTTTTGGTAAAAACAGATGTCCCGTTATTGTTTTTTGAGGTTCTGTTTTTCTGGTTCTACAAACGATTCCTCGATCGAAGCAATATTTGGAGCTCTTTGGGTATTGCATTTGCGATCGCGGGTATGTTTCTAAGTAAATACCACGGAATTTTGGTCGTTCTATTTACGCTTCTATCGAATTGGCGATTAATAAAAAATCAATACTTCTGGGTTGCAGTTTTATTTACCGTGATTCTAATGCTACCTCACTTATTCTGGTTGATCGAAAACGATTTTTCAAGTCTCAGATTTCATTTAAACGGAAGGTCGGACATTTCATTTAAGTGGTCCAATGTTCTAGGCTATGTAGGGAGTCAACCTCTAGTACTAGGGCCATTAGTAAGCTTACCGATGCTTTACGCTTTATTTCGCAGGAAGTATACGGATGCCTTTTCAAGAGCGCTTTTATTTGTTTTGTTAGGCGTTCTTATCTTTTTCTTCTTTCAATCATTTAGAGTTTTTATACATAAACACTGGACAAGTATTGTTTTGGTTCCTCTAATCATTTTAGCCTTTCCAGTAGTAGAGACCCGCCAAAAACTAGCAGTCGTTTTTCGCCGATTGGCCCGAGTTTCCTTGTTCCTTTTAGTACTTTTTAGAGTGTATTTGATCTATGATTTTGTTCCGAAGAGTTTACCGATAAAGACAGAACCATTGCATGATTGGAAGGCCTGGGCCCAAAACGTTCAAGAGCTTTCTATAGGAATGAATGTGGTGTTTATCAATAGTTATGAAAATGCCTCGAGATATCAGTTTTACACGGGAGAACCAGCACATACTTTAAGTACCTATTATTTCAACAACACTCAATTCGACTATTGGGGTTATGAAGATTACTTCAGAGGAGAACCGGTTTTTGTAGTTCATAATAAGAGAGGTCAAGATTTTTACCAAACTGTTGATGCCCCAAATGGAGCTCAAATACACTTCAGACGTTTTCGTCAGTTCAATGCATTGGATAAAATTCAGGTAACGCCCGTAACTCTCGAATTAAGTGAAGACAAAACCCAAGTGGTTGGAAAAATTAAAATTGAAAACCCTTATGATTTTGACATCCGCTCTTCTAGGAGGGAGCCTGTCCAATTATTGTTGTATTCATTAAAAGGTGAACGAGTTTTGGCAGAACGAGTGCTTCTTAGTGATCTTAATATTATTTCTAAGGGAGCGTTAATCCTAAACTTTGAAGTTGTTCTCCCTGAAATACAATCAGATACTCAGCTTCGCTTTAGTGTTAGTTCAGGAAATCTTCCTGGTACGATTAACAGCGAACGAATAAAAGTTTAATATAAGCATGAATAACAAGCACCAAGAATCACTAAAATCGATTGAGCGGTTACTCCTAATTATGGATGATCTTAGGGCTCAGTGTCCGTGGGATAAAAAACAAACGATGCAAACCCTTAGAACGCTAACTATTGAGGAGACCTATGAGTTGGCTGATGCGATTATCGATGACGACATGGAGGAGGTTAAAAAGGAGCTAGGAGATTTACTCCTTCATATCGCTTTCTATTCTAAAATTGGTGATGAGAAAGGGTTATTCAATATCGGCAAAGTCGCAGAGGCTATTAGTGATAAACTAGTCGATAGACATCCTCATATTTATGGAGATGTGACTGTAGCTGATGAGGCTGAGGTGAAACGAAACTGGGAAAAATTAAAACTGAAAGAAGGTAAAAAATCTGTGCTAGAAGGAGTTCCGAGAAGTCTACCTGCTCTTGTGAAAGCTCAGAGAATTCAGGAAAAGGCTGCGGGTATTGGTTTTGATTGGGAACAGCCAGAACAAGTTTTTGATAAGGTTATAGAAGAACTACAGGAGTTTTCTGAAGAGGTGACGAAAGGGGATCAAGATCGAATGGAATCAGAGTTTGGAGATGTTCTTTTTGCTATGATCAATTATGCTCGATTCTTAAAAATTAATCCAGAAAACGCCCTCGAACGTACCAATAAAAAGTTCATTTATCGATTCCAATATTTGGAGGAAAGAGCAAGAGAAGAGGGTAAGTCATTATCAGAAATGACTCTTGATGAGATGGATGTATACTGGGAAGAAGCCAAACGCAAATGACAAGGATATCTAAATATCTCAAGGAGGTACCCTATAATTTTAAGCTAGCCTTCCCGGTAATCTTAGGAATGCTTGGCCATACTTTTGTGGCTTTTGCCGACAATATAATGGTCGGTCAATTAGGCCCTACTGAACTTGCTGCTGTTTCTTTAGGAAATAGCTTCTTATTTATTGCCATGTCACTAGGAATAGGTCTATCCACAGCGATTACTCCACTGATTGCAGAAGCCGATGGAAACGGAAAGATATTAGGGGTAAGAAAAGTGCTTCGTCATGGGTTATGGATATGCACCGTAGTAGGAGTAGTACTTACGATTATCATTATCACCGCCAGTCCTCTGATGAATAAAATGAGACAACCTAAAGAGGTGCTTGTTTTCGCTATACCCTTTTTATGGATTGTTGCGATCTCGCTCATTCCAATGATGATTTTTCAGGCGCTAAAACAGTTGTGTGATGGGTTATCAAGAACTCGTATACCTATGTACGCCTCTTTAATAGGAAACCTGATTAATGTGTTATTCAACTATCTATTGATTTTTGGGAAGTTTGGCTTTCCAGAGATGGGAGTTATAGGAGCTGGTTTAGGAACCCTTATTTCCAGAATCGTTATGGTGATTCTTTTGGTGATCTTCTTACGCCTTGATTCATTCTATGACCCATACCTAAATGCCCTTAATTTAAGATGGGTGAGTGTAACCTTTTCTAAACGAATCTTGGCCTTAGGGTTACCCTCTTCTTTACAAGTATTCTTCGAAGTGACCTTGTTTACTTCTGCGATTTGGTTGAGCGGTATTTTAGGAACCCTTGATCAGGCGGCGAATCAAATCGCTTTAAACCTATCTTCAATGACCTACATGGTGGGGATTGGGTTAAGTGTAGCTGCCATGATTCGTGTCGGAAACCAACTTGGGCGTCGCGACTATTTAAAACTGAAGGAGGTAGCACAGTCTATATTTTTTCTTACCCTCTTATTGCAAATCAGTTTTGCTCTATTCTTTTTAATCTTTAGAAACGACTTGCCTCATCTTTATCTCGATAGTTCAGACGTAGAAAATGGACTCGATAATGCTTATGTTTTGGGACTAGCAAGTGTACTTCTTCTTTGGTCAGCCTTATTTCAAATTTCAGATGGTATTCAAGTTGTAATTATTGGTGCACTTCGCGGAATGCAGGATGTGAGAGTTGCTGCTGTAATTACTTTTGTATCTTATTGGTTGGTAGGCTTTCCGATATCTTACTATCTCGGGCTTAAGACCGACCTTGGTGCCGAAGGTATATGGATGGGCTTGTTAGCAGGGCTCACTGTTTCTTCGATACTTTTGTATGTTCGATTTAATTATCTGGTAACCCATAAAATAAACATCCATGTCACTACCTAAATATCTTATTGCTGATAATTCTGATTTTCCAGAAGTTGTTTTTGTAGTTCACACTGAATTTCCTCGTTTTATTCTTAATGTAACCAACGATGAAATTCAATGGTTTGAGGATTTCTCTGAAGAAGATGAAGAACTACTTCCTAAAGAAGCTGAAAACTTTGTGAAAGAAGCTTTAGAGTTTTATGATCGAGAATTTGAGCGTAGCGAGTAATAATGGTTGAATCTATCCTAGAATTAGATCAAGGACTTCTTTTGTGGATTCAGAAGATGGGAAGCCCTTTTTGGGATCCTTTTTGGTTCTTTATCACTAAAAAGGAGAATAGTATTCCCCTTTACCTATTCATGCTATTGATCTCTTACCGTAAACTGGGAAGAGAGCGCTTTTTATATCTCTTAGTTTTTGTCGCCCTACTTATAACTGCTTCTGATCAGGTGACCAATTTATTTAAGAATGGTTTTATGCGATTACGTCCTTGTCATGATCCTGAAATGATTTCATTGATTCGGGATTTAGATTATTGTGGGGGAAAATTCAGTTTCTTTTCGGGTCACGCATCTAACAGCTTTGCCCTCGCAACTTTTTTTATAGGCGTGTTGGGAAGGTATATGCCGGCAGTTCGTTGGTTGTTGTTATGGGCGTTTCTAATGACCTTCAGTAGAGTATATCTCGGCGTACATTATCCGATAGACATCGTTACCGGTGCATTTTTCGGTAGCTTTTGGGGAGTCCTTTTTTCGAAACTATATAGCAGATATATTATTAAATAAGAGAGATTGAAGGCTAAATCAACGATTTACTGGTTACTTTCATTTGGTATTCTTTATTTCTTGGGAATGTTACTTCCTTTAATGGAGAATGATTCGGCACAATTTGCAGCCATGGCGAGTCGAATGGTTATCGAAAATGACTTTACTCACCTTTACAAAGGATCGCTTCCTTACCTTGATAAACCTCATCTACACTACTGGCTTGCCGCGATCAGTATGAAGTTATTTGGTATTCATGCATTTAGTTATCGTCTTCCAGGAGTTTTTTTGCTGTTTGTTGGAGCTTACTTCGTATTTAAAACAACAAAGCTTTTATACAATGAAAGAGCCGCCTATCTCAGTGGTCTTGTTTTTATAGCCTCCCAATCGATTATTCTAGCGGGCTTTGATCTTCGAACAGATGCAGTTCTAACCGGGTTAGTCGCTTGCGCTATTTATCATCTCGCTCGTTATATCTATGATGAGCAGTTAAATCAGCTGTTGTGGGGGGCTTTAATTACTGGTTTCGCATTTGCTACGAAAGGGCTAATTTCTATGGTAGTTATTGGGGGAGTGGTTCTTGCCCTTTTAAATGCCAAACAAAAATGGGGTTTGTTATTTCGAGTTTCTACCCTTGGTGCACTGCTGGTATTTCTGGTTTCACTTACCCCTGTACTTTACGCGTATTACATACAATTCGACCTACATCCTGAGCTTGTGGTTAGAGGGGTTTCTAATCGTTCAGGTATTAAATTTTTATTTTGGGAACAGAGTTTTGAGCGATTGAGTGGGGAGGGGCACGGTAAGACAGGTAATGATCCTTTTTTCTTTTTTCACACTTTTTTATGGGCCTTTATGCCCTTCTCCTTAGTAGGAATCGTAGGTCTTTATAAATCGTTTCGATCGAAATCTCCAGAGGTACTTGTTTTAAAAAGTTTGACGATTGCTTTAGTGCTATTACTAGGGTTAATGAGTTTAGCCCAGTTTAAGCTTCCTCACTACTTGAATGTACTTCTACCCCTAATTACACTTGTTTTTACTCCGGCAGTTTTTCGATTAGTCGATCAAAAAATCGGAAAGTCTCTTTCTGTGATTACCTTCGCGATTTATGGGATCGCCTCGGTTCTTATTTGTATTCCCTTCTACGACTTCGCGGCTCCAGGAGTTTTTCTGTTGTTTGTAATACTTTCATGGATGCTCTTCCGGAGTAGAGTCTCAATGGTTTCTTGGCTTTTATCCGGTGTGCTTGCTTTTAATCTTCTCGCTTTCACAGTTTTTTACCACAAACTACTCAGTTATCAATCGGATATCTCCTTCAGCAAAAAACTAAATCTTCAGGATGCGGAGTTAGTAAATGCTACGAATAAGCACACATGGAATTTGGATTTCTTTTTTCAAACCCATTTGCCAGAAGGTTCTGTAGATGAACTCGTTGAACGTCACGGGATTTATGTACTGGTCGATATCGATGCCTATCAAAGGCTAAAGTTACTGCGACCAGATGCTGTAGAATATGCATCAGCTCCGCATTACCGGGTTACCAAGCTCTCTCTGAAATTTTTATCCCCTAAAACGAGGACATCTACTCTCGAGATTCGGAGAGTGATTTGGCTGCCATAGGCTTTCTAAAATGGAAGTAAATTCCAATTAGGGAAACTAGGGCGTTGACCACGAAAAAAGATATGGATAAGGCCACAGCACCATTGGACTCGATGCCGAAGAGCTGTGCCCCATAAAAGAAGGTGACCTCTCGTGCCCCAATACCTCCTAGAGTTATGGGTAATACCGATACGATAGAGGAAAGGGTAAAGAGAAATAAATAACTTAAGGTATGATCTGAAAGGCTGAGTCCTTCAAGAAGTACCCACGTAGCAATGATTTGTAATCCCTGTAGAACAAGAGAATAGCCAACGGTTCGCAGTTGGGTGCTAAGGTTGAAGGATGTAGATTTCTTTACGATGTAATAAGCGGATAGAGTACCGATGATCCAAAGTGTAAAAAGAATAGCGATTATAAACAGCTGTGATATGGGCCAGGTGATAATGGCCATAAATTGAGCGCTGTTGAGTATAAAGAATATTAGGCCAAAGAAGCCTAACGCATAGAGACCACCGATGCGATCAATGAGAATACATCCGATGATTGGCTTAATCGGTTTTTTAGTCTGTTTCTGTATGGCATAACCCTTGTAGGCATCTCCTCCAATCCCTCCAGGTAGAAATAGATTGTAGAACATTCCCTGTAAATAGAGTTTCCAATGATATCGCGAAGGCACTTCTGCGCCAATAGACTGAAATAGATTTAATAGCCTGAAGTGGGCGAGATACTTTGAACTGAGTACGAGAGTAAATGAAGCAAACAGAGTAAAGGGCGGAAGGCTGCTGAGGTACTCAACGAAATCACCCGTATTAACCGTGTTAAACACAAAATATAAAAGGAGTCCGCTTACGATTAGTTTTAGTGCGGTTATTGCCTTCTTTTTCAAACGATTACCTTTGAATTTGATTCCCTATACTTACTCTCCCAATGCGATAAGGTCGCTTGTTTTGAGATTCATAATAGGTTCTGATTAGCATTTCCATGATGATACCTACGGTGAAGAGTTGAATACCCGCAAGTATAAATAGTAATCCGAAAATGAGTAACGGACGTTGTCCAATGTCGTTCCCAAAATAGAATTTTTCTACGAGTAACCATCCGTTAATTCCCATTCCAATAAGAATGAGGAAAAATCCAAAAATTCCGAAAAGATGAATAGGTCGCTGAAGGTATTTTCTAATGAAGAGTAGCAGCATCATGTCTGCTACAACTTTAAAAACACGCTCCAACCCATATTTCGAAACACCCGCATGTCTGGCGTGGTGCTTGACAGGAACTTGCTTGATCTGTGCACCTTCTAAGAAAGCTAAAAGGGTAATAAATCGGTGCATTTCACCGTAAAGATTCAAGTTCTTTGCGATGTCTTTGGAGAAAACCTTCAATGCACAACCATTATCCTTGATGTCTAGACTAGTCACCTTTCTCACCAAAAAGTTGGCAATCTTAGAAGGGATCGTCTTTAACCATGAGTCTTTTCTTTTTTGACGAATACCAGTTACCAGATCATAGTGTTCGTTGATGGCCCAATGCAACATCTCTGGAATATCTGAGGGATCATTTTGCAAGTCTCCGTCCATGGTGATAATGTATTCTCCCTTGGCATAATCTATTCCAGCAGCGAGAGCTAAACTTTGCCCATAATTCTTTTTTAGTTCGATCAGATGAACGGTCTCATCGCCCATTTTTTTGATCATCCGAACCGTTTCA
>JAYPSS010000049.1:0-8180 GCA_038133115.1 Flavobacteriaceae bacterium
GCTTTCTTCTGTTTTCTAAGAATAGAAAGTACTCTAGCTGAAGCTTGTTCTGGAGTTTGGACTCCTTCTTCGTACTTCTTGGTCATTTGAGCGATTACATATCCGCCAGCGATATCAAAACGACTAACGTCACCGACTTTTCTATCTGAATCAAAGGCCCAACGTACGATGTTTCGCTGCGCACCTAAACCAGGAAGGTTCTCGTCTAAAACTTTAAGTTGCGAGATCGGACGTACTGTATAACCTCCCTCATTAGCAATCGTTGAGAATGCGTTAGGTTCAGCATCTGACACCTTCATTTCGAAAGTGGTAGCATCAGTAAATAAGGTATTGGTTGTAGTTTCAGAAGGTTCGATACGAAGCGTCACTGTAGCTACAGAATACACATCGCGCTTAGCTTCGACTTTTACCACATGATAACCAAACTCGGTTTCAACTAGACCAATACGACCTACAGGATTATCAAAAATGAAGTCGTTGAAAGCATCTACCATCACTCCTTCGTTTACGAAACCTAAGTCTCCGCCTTGAGAACCTGTAGGACCATCAGATCCTTCACGTGCTAGATCAGCAAAAGCCTCATTACCACTGCGTGCTCTTCTAAGGTATTCTTGAGCTTTAGTTCTCGCCTCTTCTTTTGATCGCTCAATAGTAGATGCGGCTCTCTCTGCACCCTTGTAAGCAACTAAAATGTGGCTTGAACGAACACTACCATTCTTTTTAGAATCAACTAATTTGCTAATCTTATAGGTATTGGCATCCTTGTACGGTCCATAAACCGCTCCTTTAGATAATGCTGTAATTTGCGCTGCTGCAACCGCAGGAAGAGTTTCTGCCGTACGATATTCTAGATTGCCAGCAACATCAGAGAAACGCTGAATGAAATCAGCCTCATCGGTGGTGTTTTTAAATCCTTGTACGGTTACGCTACCCTTAGTTTCTTCACTGTATTCTTCTCGATCTTCTAAAAGCGATGTGATTCGTGCTAACACGGCGTCCTCATCTGCCTTAGAAGGCTTCTCTTGAAAAAATACATAACGTAAATCTCTTGCCTCTTCTTGCTTGAATTGCTTTGAATTTTCTGCAACATAAGCGGCGATTTCTTCTTTCGAAACACTAACTAAGCTATCCGCTATACTAGAGTAAGGAAGCTGAACATAGTCGAAGCTTACCTTGTCATTTTGAAATTTGAAAGTACGTGCACCTTCTTGTAACGAAGTGGAAACCCCTGCTTTCACAAAATTGAAATACATCTGCTCTTTAGCCGCGCTAATGATATTAGCCTCATCAATCAACCAAGCATCGTACTGTGCAGGGTTTGTCGCTTTCCAGCTCGCAACTGTTGCCTTGAATACATATTTATCAAAAAAACCTTCATCGTTCTGAAAGGCAGGAATGTTTGCGTAACCCGAGGTACGAATGAAATCAACGATTTGGTCTCCTTCGATATTCAAACCAAGTTTGTCATACTCTTGCTTCAAAATTTCCTTACGAACCTCTTGATCAAAAACGATATTTACGAGTTGACTGTTTGAAAAATTTTGTCCGTAGGCGTTTGAAGCAATTTCTAAACTCTGTCTGAAGTCTTCAATCGATAACGGAGTATCATTTACTTCAGCTACATTATTCGAGAAATCTCCCCCTTGAAATACATTGCTGGAAAAGATACCAGAAATAACAAATGAGAATAGCGCGAGGCCGATTACAATAATTAGTACACTAGTACGTTTACGAATGGTATTTAAAATCGCCATGATCTTAAGTGTTTTAGGTCTGCGAAACTACTTAAATTATTCGATGTATCGAAATGTTTATAGCTACTCAGACGGCTTTATTTCAAGTCGTATTTGTTCGATTCGATTACTTGACACTTTCTCTACAGTGAGTCGGTAGCCTTCAACTTCGATTTGATGTCCTAACTCGGGAATTGCCTCGGTGTGATCCATCACCAATCCTCCGAGGGTTTCATACTGTTCTTCTTCTGGCAGGTTGAGCTTATAGGTCTGGTTCAAGTAGTCTACTTCTAGCCTTCCCGAAAACAGATAGACACCCTCTTCTACCGTTTCTTCGATGAGCTCACTAACATCGTGTTCATCCTCGATTTCGCCGAACAACTCTTCAACAATATCCTCGATAGTAAGAATTCCAGACGTACCACCATATTCATCTAAAACCACCGCCATACTTCTTCGCTTTTTGGTGAGCAAGTTCAAAATATCGTGAATAGGCATGGTCTCTGGAACGTATTCGACGGGTTTCAAAAGTGTTCTGATACTTCTCGGACGTTTAAAAAGATCAAAGGAGTGGACATGCCCCACAATATTGTCAATGCGATCACGATAGACCAATATTTTAGAGAATCCCGTCTCTACGAAAACAGATCGCAAAGTCTTTATAGAGTCTCTTAATTCAACCGCAATAATTTCTGTTCTAGGGATCATTACCTCCCTTGCTTTCACCTCAGCAAATTCAAGTGCATTTTGAAAGATCTGCACCTCGGCATCAATTTCTTGATTATCAGCCGCAGACTCCATCTGTTGACTGATATAATCCCCAATCTCTAATTTGGTGAATGTAGCCTGTGGGTTTTCAGCATCCGCTTTAACTAGCCTGAGCACCCAATCAGAGATCTTTAAAACCATCCAAGAGAAGCCCGAAAAAAGATTGTAGAAAATATAAGCCGGAAGCGCCAAGGCCTTCATAAGGGTATTCGCATAGATCTGAAAGATTGCCTTAGGTAAAAACTCAGCGGTAAGAAGAATGACCAGGGTCGAAATTAAAGTATGGGTCAGTAACTGAAATTCACCGAAAACCAAGGCCGCAATTGCGTTACTTTCAGGGGTCACTACCGGCAACACTTCGAGAAGTAATTTTCCCATGTAATAACTATAAATCACCAGTGCCAAGTTATTACCAATAAGCATACTGGCTATAAACCGCGAAGGTGAAGCGGTTAGTCTAGAAAGTAATCGTGCTAATAGCCCCTTCTGCTTTTTTTCAAGTTCGATGTGAATTCGATTCGAAGACACATAAGCGATCTCCATTCCGGAAAAGAAAGCGGAGAGCACAAGTGCGATGAGAATAAGAAATAAATAATGGTTCAATGCTTATAGCCCCTTTTCGCGCTTCTCGAATTTTTTACGATAGTTTCTTCGAAAGAAGAACATACCAATAGACACTACAAAAAATACCCCAAACAATAATCGTTCGTCACTTTCTGTTCCTAATAGTTCGATTAGACGATAGCCCGAAAAAAAGGCCACCATCAAATACAAGTACTCAGTATAACGTAAGAGTTTTATCATACTCAAAAATAAATAATCTAATGCTTAGTTCTCCGATTCTGAAATTTGCAGGATACCGCGAGTCTTCATCGCCTGTAGCGAAGAGAAATCACGACTAAACTCCATCCCTTCTCCCGTCATTATCGTACCCTCTTCAGGATTTTCAAATTCAAAAGGTTCTTCTGTAAAAATCCAATTTCTAGATCGACTCCAATAAAGCTGACTAGTAGTTAGTTCCTTGTGGTCATGGGTATTGATTCTAACATTCCCGCGCAGGTCTACTATACCGGTTAATGAATAATAAATCGCTGAGTCCGCAAAAATCTCGGTAGGCTGTTGATCGTCATCAAAAAAAGTCAAATGCAGGCCTTTTGGAAAGAGTTGGTAAGGAAACATCCGATTCTCGTAATTCTCATTGCGATCGGCTCGCAAAATTGCTACAACTCTGGTACTGTCAGACTGAAGTACCGAAAGAGGTCTTACTGACTCTGTATAAAGCATTTCTAGATTTTCTACCACGCCCTGAGGGAGCTTCTTTTCAGCTTCAGTCAAGCTTACCTCCTTGAACTCTTCGTTACAGGCTATAAACAGCATTGCCACAACAAAAGCTGTGGCAATGCGCATGATATCAATATGTAAACCTTCTGTATTCAGACAGGATTAATTTAAGTTAGGGATGGTTACGCTTCCACCCATCCAACATGAGAAATTGATCGTTTCTCCTGCACGGCCTGAGTTGAAGATATCTGTCTTAGAAGGCGCTTTCGCCTCATAAGAAGCTACCGCCTTACTCGCAGCGTTCTGTAGAGAAGGGTCAACACGACCCGCTCTAGACGCAGTCTTAGCTGCTAACCAATACACCGCTCTCTTATCGAATTGAGTTTCACCACATTCATTAGCACTGTCTGCATATAGTGCCGCA
The DNA here is from genome assembly GCA_038133115.1 of Flavobacteriaceae bacterium. Lineage (GTDB taxonomy): Bacteria > Bacteroidota > Bacteroidia > Flavobacteriales > Flavobacteriaceae > UBA3478. Next base: position 4,207 of record JAYPSS010000049.1, read on the forward strand.
AGTAGAATATACGCTCTACCGTTCGCAGGGTTCGCTGCAATTGCCTTATTCAAGTAATTACGCGCTTGAACCTTACTGTTCTTGCGAACGATGGTGGCAATTTTATAAAGTATATTTGACTTCTTAAGATTGTCTGTTTCTAGTTCTACAGACTTATTGAAGTCAGCGATCGCACCATTGGTGTCTCCAGCTTTTTGCTTTAAGGTACCTCCGTAAAGATAAGCGTCTGCAGAAGGCTCAAGTGCTAACTGTGCTTCGAATAGTTTTCTAAACATCGGATCGTCAGTACACTCTTTTCCGAACATACGACCTACCGCGCTCTTCACCCATTTTACATCGGTCTTACGCTCTTCGTAGCTCTTTTCGTATAACGGAATCAAGTTCTCACAATCTGCAAGCGCACCCAATTTTGAATCGATACTTGCCGCAATCTTACCAAATGAAGTAGAGTTTGTGCTGTATGCTTTTAATCTTCTAGCATCTTTTGCACTAATAGTACCTGCCTCTTCTAGTGGAAGTAATTTGGTAATCTGAGCTGTTAAGGCTGCATTTTCCTCTTCCACTTTTGCGACTACCTCATCATATACATCAAATACCTCTTGAACGTCTTTCTTTCCCTCTGCCTGTAAATCAACTAGAGAAGAAAAATAAAGATATAACGCCTGAGGGTTGCTGAAATTTTTACGGTCTGCTGCAAAAGCTTCACCTAGTTGAGCATAGATCTCCTCATCGGTGATTTTCTTCTCAGAGCGCTTTAAAAGCACCTTGTCAATTGCTGTATCCGCAACACTGTAGTATTTCGGATAGTATTGAGCTGCTTTGTCGTATAACTCTAAAAGCTGAACAACAAAAGCATCGTGTTCTTCTCCGGTTGACTTCTCAATTTTATCCTTAAGAATGCGCTCCCCATATAGGTAGTTCGCACGGTTAATATCTGGACAAGTTTCATAAACCATATTCCATGGTTCGTAAGCCGCGTCATAATTTTTAACCTTAGCACTCTCAACAAAAATTGAAAGATTCGTCAAACACTCTTGATTGGGTGCCTGAGCTACTGCTAGTGAAAGACCAAAAAGCCCAACGAAGAACGACATGAATAAACTCTTTTTCATAATACGTTTTTAGTTTAAGGGTTCGAAAATACTATTTTTTGTACTAATTAATTCTTCTTTTAACAAACCAGCGATCATTTAACGATAAGCCAACATTCAAACCAAAATAATGCTCGTCAACCAGTGCTGAAGTCGAAGTTCCTCGCTTACCAATTTCAAATCCGATGTTTAGGTTTGAAAAGCGATCATTAGCTGTACTACCAATAGGCATGCCAAAACCAAGAGAAACGACTTTATTTTGAAGCTCATCGCCATCAATTAAAAGACCTGTATTCTCTATTCTAATTCCAGCACGATAAGTGATTCTGTTGTAAATCCCGGTAATCGCTGTATAATCAGGTATAAAATATCCTCCAATTTTTAGCGTACTCGCAGCGGTGTAAGTCGCATTATTAACGGCAAGAAAATCGTTTCTGAATTGGCTCATGTCTTGACTACTGTGCTCAAAACCCACAAACCAGTTACGATCTTTTCCTATACCCAGACCTAAAGTTGTTTTAGATGGAACCTCTACTGTAGTCTCTGCAAGGGTTCCTAAGTCTACATCGAGACGTTCTCTAGTAGCACCGTTAGTCGTTTGAAAAGTCCCAAGTGATTGGGTATTCGTCGCATTGAGATTCATCTGCAACTCCCGGTTAACCATGGCATGCAAGCGATATTCCTTTTCTCCTAACTTCAATTTACGGTCAGCGATCGCTGAGAGTGTGAAATCAAATCCCGAAATGGTCACCTCACGCTGATCGAAAGTACCCAACTGTACGGCATCGATCGACTGATAACGATCATAGGCTAAGTTTCCAAAATTATAATGAGTAGAGATACCGAAGCTCAATCCCTCAATCGGTTGAAAGCCAGTTGCTAGATATACACGGTTAATACCACCTGAACCTCTATAACTCGTTGTTACTTCATCTTGATTAACATTCAAAGAAGTTTTAAAAAGATCATACCCGACGTTACTAAACGGCATTATACCGAAGGCAAAAGATGATTTTGGACTCAAAGGAAAAGCCAAGACTAAATAATCCAAATTCGTCACGCGGCCTCGGTCACTAATATCTTCGTTTGCCGTTTCGTTCGGTGATTTAAAACGATAATTTTTGTTATGCGCGCCAACCGCGTAAGTAGTGAGTCTTAGTGCTCCATAAGCGGCAGGATTTTGAAGATTAATATGAATACTATCTCCTAACATAGATAGTCCTCCCATCATTCGATTTTCGACGGTCGATTTTGCTCTAAAATCGCCTAAACCAAAATAAGAGTAGGGAGAAACAGTTCCGTTTTGTCCCCAAAGAACTACCGATGTAAGAATCGCAAGTAAGGTAAGTCTTAATTTCATTGACTAAAGATTGTGCTCCAAGAGCGCATTTAAACCTTCTAAAAGAAAATTAGAATGGGCAAATATGCGGTTTTTTAAGCGGACTGAAAAGGACTGAGCGTCTCCGCCTGTTAAAATCACTGTTAAATCCGGAAATTCAGATTTATAATACTCAATACGTTGATCGATCTCTGCTAAGAGTCCGTAATAAGTAGAATGAAACATCGCCTGATGCGTATTCATTCCTGTGACCTCTTTCTTTTCAATGGTATACGCCAAAGTGGATAGTTGAGGAAGGCGACCCGTAAAAGTATGCATCGCGTTTAGACGCATCTGCCAACCGGGACTTATACCTCCTCCATGATGTAAACCTGAGCGGTCTACCAAATCGTAGGTTACACAGCTACCCATATCAATAACTAAAACATTTTGGCTAGGATAAATCGTCACCGCCGCCGCAATCAAAGCCTTGCGATCAGCGCCTAGTTTGCTCGTATCATCGTACTTCGAGCTGAAATTCAAGGATAGATTTTGATCTAGATGAAAAACCCGAATATGATCAGTCAAAACGCTTTCGTAATCACTAGTTGCTTCGGCTACTGATGAAATAATAGCTTGACGAATATTCGGATTTCTATTAAACAATCCTCGCACCTCCTCTTCAAAGCCAGATTTGTCGAAAGCTTTTACCTCTAAAAGATTTTTACCCGCAAATACTGCTGTTTTTATACGTGTATTCCCTATGTCGATCGTCAAATTCACCGTTTAAAGATCGTGATTTGCACGCTTAGGACCATTTTTTCATCCTTTTATTTTTTAGTAGTAATTTTAAAATTATATTTGCACCCGCTTGCACGCAAGCAAGGTCGGTACCTTAGCTCAGTTGGTAGAGCAACGGACTGAAAATCCGTGTGTCCCTGGTTCGATTCCTGGAGGTACCACTTAAAGCGCAAAAGCTCATCGGAAAGGATGGGCTTTTGTCGTTTTAGAATACGAGCCAAGCGAGGTATCTTCGGAAAAATGTATGCCGTATATCAAAGTCTATTTTATTAAAATTATTACCTGCTGATTTTAAGCCACTTAGGTAGAAAAAATAATTTTCATCCTTTCTTGTTAATGAATCGATTTTTGATCTAATTTCGACCGATTTTAAACACGATCATTAGTTTTCAAAATGTATGAAAAAAGCAATTTTAGTTTTAGCTGTTGCTCTAGTAGCTATGGCTTGTTCTGGTAAGTCAAATACAGCGGCTACCGAGTCAGTTGAAGAGACTCAGGAAGTTCAAGTTGAGGTAATGGAATCTACCACCAATGAAGAAGTTGAGGTAGAAGTTACTGAAGAAACCACTTCTGAAGAGACTACCGAAGAAACAACTACAGAAGAAGGCGTTAACTAATTAGTAACTCCTCGAAAAAAAGTGAAAGCCCACCTATTAAGGCGGGCTTTTTTCGTTTAAATAGACCGACCTCATTGAGGTATTAGCGAGTACCCATTGGAATGAGTGATTGATAAGATTCAAAAGGATAGGTCTCTGGGAGTACAA
>JAYPSS010000050.1:0-8038 GCA_038133115.1 Flavobacteriaceae bacterium
GGCTGGCAAATTAATCCATCCTTACGCGGATATTTGAATTATGGAAAAACATTTAGAGTACCCACTTTTACTGATCTTTATTACAGTGATAGAACGACTTTAGGGAATGAAAATTTACTTCCAGAAACTTCAAATGCGATAGAAATTGGACTTAGAAAAGTAAGCGAGAAGAACGAGTGGTCATTCAATTATTTTAAGCGTAACTCCTCAAACCTTATCGATTATGTAAAGCAAGAGGAAGAGGCTTTGTTTGAGGCACAAAACATCGCTGATCTTATCACAGAAGGATTAGATTTAAATTATCGTTATCGTTTTGGTTCGTCTAACGCGTCAGCGCTCTCTCTGTCATACACCTACATGACTCAAAATTTTGGGGAAGAGGTTTTCACCTTTTCTAGATACACCATTGATAACGATCTCAAGCATCATTTTACAGTTCAGCTATTGGGTAGTTTAACTAAAACGACTACAGGTAGTTTAAATGTTAAATGGATTGAACGTGCGACTGGAAGATCATATACCGTGATTGACGCAACCTTAAATCAATCGATGGGGAATTTCAACTTGCAAATGGGTGCCTTCAACCTGCTCAATCAATCGTATTGGGAAACGAGCTTTATCCCTATGCCCAGTCGCAATTTTGGGTTAAGTCTTAACTATTCGCTTTAAGACTTACGTAAAAACTCGAATAGGTTCATTTTGGCACGGTTCTTGGCATGAGGGGGTTGATTACGGAGTAAATACACTCCACAACTCTTTTAATGCATGAAACGATCATTACTTTTACCTATCATAGGAGTGTCTGCACTAATTCTTGCTGTTTTCCTGGCAAATCAGTTGGTGTCCTCGAATAAAACCCCTCAACGTGCCGTTGCTAAAACCGTTAAATCGGTATTTGTGCATCCGGCTGAAAACACCTCTATTCCTCTAGTGGTTTCTTCAAATGGCAGACTGGTTGCTAGACAACGGGTCGAGTTATTTTCAGAGGTTCAGGGTGTTCTAAAGTTCACTGGAAAGGCATTTAGATCGGGTCAAACCTATAAAAAAGGTGAGGTGATCTTGGCCCTCGACGATTCAGAATTTGCAGCTTCTGTTCGATCGGCTAAAAGTAATTTTCTAAACACCTTGAGCACTTCTTTGGCAGATATTGAGCTTGATTTTCCTTCAATTTATCCGAAATGGGAGGCCTATGTAACGGCTTACAATATCGATGCGCCTACTGCAGAGTTACCTTCTTTCGACTCAGAGAAGGAGCGGTTTTTTATTAGCGGAAGAGGGATTCTGAACGCGTACTACAATGTTTTAAATCTAGAAGCTAGACTTGCCAAATACAGGATTATTGCCCCTTTTGACGGAGCCCTTTCGTTAGCGAACGTAACCGAAGGAAGTTTGGTTAGAGCCGCTCAACCCTTAGGTACCTTTATTGAAAAGGGAGTTTTTGAAATGCCTGTTTCTGTGCCTGCTACCTATGCTGAGAATTTACGAATCGGTAAAGAGGTAACCCTACACAGTTTAGAATCTGAAACAGAATATAAGGGCAAGGTAGTTCGAATTAATCCATCGATTGACCAGACTACTCAGACCATTGAGGTAACCCTTTCGGTTAGAAATCAACGATTACGTGAAGGCCAATATTTAACTGCTGAAATTGAAATGGAAACTATTGATCATGTGATAGAAATTGATCGTTCTCTGGTTCTTGACTCTCAGGAGATTTTCGTGGTTAGAGAGGGTTTATTGGCTCTAGTTCCTGTTGAGGTGATTCATTACACCGAGAACACGGCAATTGTAAGTGGGGTGGCAGATGGTGAAATGGTGCTATCGAAAACCTTACCTGGAGCTTTCAAGGCTCAGCCGGTGAAAATCATTGAAGACTAGTCGGATGAGAAAATTAATCTCCTACTTTATAAAATATGAGGTTGCGGTAAACATCGTGATCCTCTCATTTGTGATTTTCGGTCTGGTTGGAGCCTTTTCTTTGAATTCATCGTTTTTCCCGCTCTCTGATTCAAAAAATATTTTGATTTCTGTGGTATATCCCGGGGCATCGCCTCAAGAGATCGAGGAGGGAGTCGTTCTTAAAATCGAGGATAATTTAAAGGGACTTCAAGGAATAGACCGAGTAACTTCTACTTCTCGGGAGAACAGCGGTACCATCAATGTTGAGATTGAAAAGGGTCGTGATATTGACTTTATGCTTCTTGAGGTTAAAAATGCGGTGGATCGGGTGCCGAACTATCCGACGGGTATGGAACCCTTAGTGGTTGCTAAGCAAGAGGTAGTACGTCAAACCATCAGTTTCGCTATTTCTGGTGATGATATTCCACTGTCGGTTCTCAAGCAGGTCGGACGCCAAGTTGAAAACGATCTCAGAGCCATCGAAGGGATTTCTCAGATTGCAATTACCGGTTACCCTGAAGAAGAAATTGAAATTGCACTGATCGAAGACCAGTTGCTTGCTTACGATATCAGCTTCTCAGAAGTAGCCCAAAAGATTGCCGCGAGCAACCTTTTAATCACTGGGGGTACGGTAAAGGCCGATGCCGAAGAATATCTGATTCGAGCGAATAATCGTCAGTACTATGCCGATGAACTTTCTACCATTGTAATCAAGGGACTACCTGATGGTCGAATGTTACGCTTGTCAGATGTAGCTACAGTTCGTGATCGATTCGCTGAGTCTCCGAATGCCACTTATTTTGATGGAGAACGAGCCATCACGGTAACGATTACTTCTACGAACACTGAAGATCTTATTGGAGCTGCAGAGGCGGTTAAAGAATACATCGATGTCTTTAATCAAAGGGCTTCGAATGTAAAACTTACTGTGGTAAACGATCTATCAACCACACTTACTCAGCGTACAGAATTACTCACTGAAAATGCCATTATGGGAATGATTCTCGTTCTGGTATTTCTATCCTTATTTCTAAATACACGTTTGGCATTTTGGGTAGCATTTGGCTTACCTGTTGCATTCTTAGGGATGTTTGTGGTTGCACCATTTGCAGGGGTTACCATCAATGTACTTTCGCTCTTTGGAATGATCATTGTGATCGGTATTCTGGTAGATGACGGAATTGTAATTGCCGAAAATATCTATCAACATCACGAAAAAGGAAAATCACCGGTTCAGGCTGCTATTGAAGGTACTCTAGAGGTGATTCCTCCGATTGTTTCGGCTATTCTAACTACCATTTTAGCCTTCGGTATCCTTCTATTCCTAGATGGTCGAATTGGAGAATTCTTCTCAGAAGTATCTGTGATTGTAATTCTGACTTTGGTAGTGTCGCTCGTCGAGGCACTGATCATTTTACCTTCGCACTTAGCTCACTCAAAAGCACTTAAGCCTCAAAAAGAACCAAAGACTTTAATCGGTAAAGGGTTTGCGAAGATGCGTGTAATTAACCAAATGGGTGATCGTGCGATGGTATGGATGCGAGATCAATTATATACGCCATTCTTAAAGTTTTCGATAAAAAATTCATTCTTCACTTTCGCGATTTTCTTAGCGCTTTTAATCAGTACTTTCGGGTTTATTGGAGGAGGAATTATTCAAACTACCTTCTTCCCAAGAGTTGCTTCTGACCAGGTAAGTATTAACCTTCAGATGCCTAACGGAACGAATGAGAAGGTAACCGATTCGATCATTCGCCTTATTGAAGAGAAGTCGCTGATCGCTAATGAAGAGTTTACAGCCACCTATCTAGAAGGTACTGGCAAACAGCTTTTCGAGAATATTATCCTAAGATTAGGTCCTGGTTCATCTACGGCGAGTTTACAAATTAACTTACTGCCTGGAGAGGAGCGTCCTGACGCCATCAAGGCGAACTTAATCACCACTAGAATAAGAGAACTGGTTGGGCCAGTCGCTGGGGTCGAGAGTTTGGTATATGGATCGGGCGGAAACTTTGGAGGTTCACCCGTCAGTGTTTCTCTTTTAGGAAACAATATTCAGGAGCTCAAGGAAGCTAAAAATCAATTGAAGCAGGCAATGCTCGACAATGCGCTCCTCAAAGATGTTTCTGATAATGATCCTGCCGGTATCAAAGAGGTAAAACTTGAGTTAAAGAACTCTGCTTATTTACTTGGGCTCGATTTGAGAACGGTTATGGCACAGGTACGCTCGGGCTTTTTCGGAGCTCAGGCGCTTCGTTTTCAGAGAGGTCAAGATGAAATCAGAGTTTGGGTTCGCTACGATCGTGAAAATCGCTCTTCACTTGCTGATCTAGATGAGATGAGAATTAGTACTCCTTCAGGGGGACTCGTGCCACTCATAGAAATTGCCACCTATGAAATCGTTCGTGGAGAAGTCGCTATTAATCACCTCGATGGTCAGCGTGAGATTCAAATTAATGCTGATTTAGATAATCCAGATACCACCACGGCAACAGAAATTTTGGATTGGATTAAAACTGATGTCATGCCAGATATATCGGCGAGATATCCGACTGTTACTCCTTCTTATGAGGGTCAAAACCGTGAGGCTGGCAAACTCGTTGACTCGCTTCGACTCGTTGGTTTAACCGCTCTTTTCCTAATTTTCGTTGTGATCTCATTCACCTTTAGAAGCTTTTCTCAGCCCTTACTTCTTCTAATGTTGGTGCCGTTTAGCATTACTGCGGTAGCATGGGGTCATAAGATTCACGGATTTCCGCTGAATATTTTATCGCTACTGGGGATCATCGCCCTTATTGGAATCATGGTTAATGACGGACTCGTCCTTATCGGAAAATACAATACGAATTTGAAGGCCGGAATGAAACTGGAGAAAGCCCTCTTTGAAGCGGGCAGATCTCGCTTTAGAGCTATTTTCCTAACCTCCATCACTACTATTGCTGGTCTTGCTCCTTTGTTACTTGAAAAAAGTAGACAAGCACAATTCCTAAAGCCTATGGCCATAGCCATTGCTTACGGTATCGGATACGCCACCATTTTAACCTTGGTGATGCTTCCTATTTTCTTGCTATTTGGTAATCGAATTAAACTGGCAATTCACTATTTAAGAACTGGCGAACGCATTGCTCCGCGATTAGCTGAGCGTGCAGTTAAAGAACACCTACAAGATGAAGTTTAAGTTTTTTTTCATAGCAGCATTAGCACTTGGGTCGGTATCGGCCCAGGAGCTTTTGACTCCAGAGCAAGCACTATCGCTTACCTTAGAAAACAACTTTGGAATTTTAGTTTCAAAAATTTCTGAGGCGCAAGCAGAGAATAATGCTTCGATACTAAACACAGGCTTTTTACCAACACTGACCGCCACCTCAGGAGCAAACATCGCTAGAGATAATCAAGAAGCGGTTTTTCAAGATGGCAATTCGAGAACGGTTGATGGTGCCGAGACCAAACGCTATAATGCTTCAGTAAATCTTAATGTTACCCTTTTCGACGGCTTCGGGAGATACTATAATTATCAACGACTTAAGGAGCAGTATGAACTTTCGGGTCTACAAGTGAGACAAACCATAGAACAAACACTTCTGCAATTGTACGCGGCTTATTATGAGGTTGCCCGATTAGATGAATCGGTTCGTATTCTAGAGCAGACTTTTCAAAATTCTAAGAAACGCTTACAGCGTGCAGAGAAGCGTTTTGAATTTGGTAGTGTCACTGGTTTAGACGTCTTGAATGCAAAGGTGGATTTAAACTCAGACAGTATTAGTCTTTTAGGACAACGTCAAGCCTTATTGAACGCCAAAAGGAGTTTAAACACTTTGTTGGCGAGAGATCTAGAAACTGCCTTTGAAGTGAGCCCTATGGTTGCTTTCTTATCTGGCGAAGAACTTCAGAATTATAAGGAGTCATATCAGGCGAATAATACTCGATTATTACTCAATCGCTCGAATCAAGAGATTAGCGAACTGGGTTTAAAAGCTCAGAAGTCCACTTTAATTCCTAGACTATCTGCCAATGGAGCTTATGGTTATTCAGAAGGACAGTTTCCAGCAACAGGGTTCTTAGCTTCTAATAATACCGTTGGTCTAAGCGCGGGAATTAATCTGAACTGGAACCTTTTTCAGTCAGGCTCGCAACAAGTTGGAATAAGAAACGCGCGTCTAGCATTAGAGGCTACTCAACTTCAAGAGAAGCAAATCGAACAAGAAGTACTTAGAGACCTTCGAAATGCAGAAGGGAATTATAGAAACGCTCTTGAAGTATATCGTCTTCAACAAGAAAATGTTACTACCGCTTCAGAAAACTATCGTCGCGCACAATCCCAATTCGAACTCGGTCAAATCACCTCTATCGAACTTCGACAGGCACAAATCAATTTACTCAATGCAGAACTTGTTGGGATTCAATCGAAGTTCTCGGCTAAGCTAGCTGAGTTAGAGTTTCTGAATCATTGTGGGGTTTTACTCGACGTAAGTATTTAGCGAACCTTTGCTTTTTTGATCAGGCGAGCAAATAGTCCTGGCAGGTAGCGCCTGACGTAGGCTGCGTAGCTTTCACGTCCGATATAAACTTCACGTTTATTTTTTGCGATGGCTCTTATGGTTTTTTGAGCACAGGCCTCGGCACTTATTCCTTTAGCTTGTGCATCATCCATTGAACCTAAATTGGTTCCATCCCCGGTAAGAGCGTTGATCGAAACCTTTGTTTTTACAAACCCTGGAGCTGCGAGGGTCACTCGAATTCCCTGGTCTTCAAGTTCGGCTCTAAGGCTATCAAAGAATCCGTGTAAGGCGTGTTTTGAGGCGGCATATCCTGAACGATACGGAGATGCAAAAACTCCGGTAAGGCTGGTAATCACTGTAAAATGACCTTGTTTTTTCTCTAAAAAGTGAGGAAGAATAGCCTTAGTAAGAGAAACAGTTCCTAGGTAATTAATGTCCATCAGTTTTTCATCTACTGTTAATAAAGTGTCCTTTACCAAAGATCGCTGGCTAATACCTCCGCAGTGAATCAGGTGATCGATTGGTCCATGGTTTTTAATTACTCGGGCCACTATCAAATGATGCGAGTCAAAGTCACCAAGATCAAGGGGTTCTAAATGAACTTTAGAGCTGGCACATTTATTTTTAGTCTCCTCTAGTTCGTTGAGATTTCGAGAAGAGAGAATGAGATTGTTTGCACTAGCGAGTTGTATGGCTAGTGCTCGACCGATGCCTGATGAAGCTCCGGTAATCCAAATAGTCTTTTCTCTAATCATCTTTTTTGTTCTAAGATAAAAAAAGCCACTCATGGAGTGGCTTTCACGTATGAATCTTTAATTCTCGTTATACGAGTTCTTTGTCGATGATCTCTTGCAGCGCATTTTTTGGTAGTGCTCCTGCCTGCATCATGGGTTGGCGATCTTTAGGGATGAATAAGATGCTAGGAATACTTCTAATTTGAAATACTGCAGATAGTTCTTGTTCAACCTCTGTATCTACCTTATAGATAATGACATCAGGGTTCTCATTACTTAGTTCTTCAAGAATTGGAGCGACCATCTTGCATGGGCCACACCAATCGGCGTAAAAATCAATAATAGCTGGCTTATCACCTTTATAGTTCCACTCTTTTTCGGCGGTATAATCAAAGATGTCTTCTTTGAATTTCTGGGTCGTTAATTTTACAGTAGGCATGTGCTTATTTTTTTACAAAGATAGACCTTCGATTATCCCTTTTCTGTTACTTAGGTTACTTGCTATTCAGGGCTCCAATTCCTGCTTCAAAAAGTAGTTTGTTTAGGTTAGGGATGGTTTCTGATTCTAATCGATCACCTTCGGCTTTTAGTAAAGACCATTCTTTATTGAGTTCTTCAATGACTCGTTTGGTGCCTTCAGTTACTCGTGGCTCTGAAGAATCTGCTTCATTGAATGCTCGGATATAATTGGCCGTAAAACCATTCTCATAGTTTTCTACATCATCGTAAGCCTTGCTTAGTCGTTGAACCATTTTAGTATCCCAATCATTCAGTTCTTTTTGTAAAAAAGTTTGTCCAATTTTTTGAAAATGATTGAGATTGTCTGTTACAAGATATTTGGAAGAACCTGTGAAAATCGAAAGATTTTTTATTTTTTGATTTTCCTCAAGATATGTGGCTATTAAT
>JAYPSS010000051.1:0-8036 GCA_038133115.1 Flavobacteriaceae bacterium
CCGCCTGGAGTGTCATTTTTTTCAAAAATGGATACCTCAAGACCTTCTTTAGCTAGATAACTAGCAGCAGATAAGGACGAAAACCCTGACCCAATTACAATTACTTTTTTCATTAATTAGGCAACTGTGCAGTAAAGTGAGCAATAGATTCGAAAATTTCTACGAAATCAAAGTTAGGCTTAGATTGAAGTTTTTGGGTTTGATAGCCAAGAATCATGAGCTTTGAATTCTTTCCCCGAAGTTCATTAGAAAAGGCTTCAAAGTACCTGTCTAATTCATCTGGGCCTGGGCTTATGGTGAAATAGGACACAAAGTTAAGATTGTCATAATAGTTCAACAGCTCTTTCAAACTGTGAATGCTGTTTGATTGACCCAGAAAGATCGTTTTATGACCTCTTGATACTAATTCGTAATTCAAGAAAAGTAGACCTATTTCGTGCACCTCGCCTTCAGGTAAATACAGTACATATACTGGAGCGTCTTTGGTTGGAGGTAATTTTTGGTACTTTTCGGTTTGTATGTAGATCTTCTGCTTAATCAAGCTACTGATAAAGTGCTCATGAGCAGGAGAAATCGTTTTTGACTGCCATAACATGCCTAGCTCGGTCATTAGAGGAATAAACACCTCATTAAAGAGTTCCTTAAAGCTTCGATCGGCAACCAGGCTATTATAGGTGTTGTAGAATTGGTGAGTGTCAAAATTTACCATGGCAAGCTTGAATGCATTAATCGCATGGTGCTTTTCACTGTTTTTGGCGATAATCTCATTGACTAAAAGAGGAATATCTTCTTCTTTAATTTTAGAAATCTTTGAGATTTTATTTCCACCATTATATAGGAGAGTAATATTTAAAAGCTTCTGAAGGCTCTCGAGGGAGTAGGTACGAATATTTGTTTCAGTACGTTCAGGACTTAAAAGGTTATATCTCTTTTCCCAAATTCTAATGGTATGTGCCTTGATCCCTGAAAGATTCTCGAGATCTCTAATGCTAAACGATTTTTTGCTACTGTTCATCATTCTATCTAAAATCTTAAACAAAAATAGGCAAAATGAGCCTTCGATTTATATATCGTTTAACAAAATGCTTGAATTCTTTCTTTTTGTTGAATTTTTTGATGAAAGTATTGATAACGCAGGCTCACTTTCGGTAGCTGAAGTCTTGCCCGTAGTCTAAATTAAAAAAGAACACGCTATCACCTGCATATTTGATATCACCTAACTCTCCTCAAAACCTAGTCTTGGAGAGTTCTATTCAAAAAAAAAAGCACCGCCTTACAGCAGTGCAATTTTTTTTGATTTTTAAGTGCTCACGACTGGAGTCGAACCAGCACGTCCATAGGACACCACCCCCTCAAGATGGCGTGTCTACCAATTCCACCACGTGAGCATGAACTGAAACTAAAAGGTTACAGTCTCTGGTAAACAAAAAAAGTTAAGACAAGGTTGCCTTAACTTTTGTGACCTGGCTGGGGCTCGAACCCAGGACCCATACATTAAAAGTGTATTGCTCTACCAGCTGAGCTACCAGGTCTAAATGCGGGTGCAAATATAAGGGCTATATTTGAAAATTCAATAGGCAAATATGAAAATTATTCTTCTCGGCTATATGGGGTCTGGAAAGTCGACCATAGGTAAAGTATTAGCTAACGAATTAAACCTATCCTTTGTTGATTTAGATTATGCTATTGAGAAACAGATGGGTATGACAATCAGTGATTTTTTTGCAGCCTCTGGGGAGTTGAAATTCAGACGTTTAGAACATGAGGTATTGAATAGTGTACTTGCAGAAAATGATCAATTGATTCTTTCCACAGGTGGGGGAACTCCTTGCTATGGTAATAATTTACAGCTCATAAAGTCTGTACCGAATGCGAAAGTTTTTTATTTAAAGGCCTCGATTAAAACCCTTACAGAAAGGTTATTATCAGAAAAAGACACTCGACCGTTGATTCAATCGATAGGCGATGATAATTTACCAGAGTTTATAGGTAAGCATCTATTTGAGCGCTCGAACTTTTATCTACAGGCTCATCATGTGATTGATATCGATCAAAAGGCGATTGAAAGAATTTCTAAGGAAATAGTGGAATTACTTTAAGTAAGCTCGATCGTTATTTTCTTCGAAAATCACCTCTATGTGTTCGTAGGATGATGTGGATAGTGAAAGGCCCTTGAAATCGGCTTTAATCGGAAATTTTTTATGATTTCGATTTACGAGAACAGCAGTCTTTAATTTTTTAACACCGGCATGTAGAAAGGGAAGACATCCGTGCATTAAAGTAGCTCCCGAATTCAGTACATCATCAACAAGAACAACCGCTTTATCCTTAAGTTGTGCAGTATCTATATCTAATTCAGGTGATTGATTTCCTGGTTGATGTTTGTCTAATGAAACGTTCACCACTTTAATTTCTAACTCATCGATTTTTCTTAATTCGATGGCAATTTTTTCTGCTAGCAAGCTACCGGAACCTTGAATACCTGCGATGACAATTTCAGACTCATCGGCGTAAGTTTCGAGAATTTGAAAAGCGATTCGACGTATGATATGTGCAATCTTTTGATGATTAAGGATAAGTTCTTTCATTCGGATTCTGAGGTATAAGCTTCAAGAGAGCGACGATCTTTTTTGGTCGGACGTCCTTCTCCTTTTTGTCTGTAATATTCTTGAGAAAGTTTTGCAAATTCTCTGTGTTCAAAGGCTTCTTTTGGAGTGTGGTCTTTTCGATACTGATCGACCAACTTTGCTCCAACTCGGCTTTTAGGCAGGTCGAGGACTTCTATTTCGTAATTAATTTGATCGATTCTAACACGAATACGGTCACTGGGATAAACTTCCTTTGAAGGTTTAGCAATTTGATCATTAATGTGAATCTTACCATTCTTACAGGCATTACTCCCCATAGAACGAGTCTTGAAGTAACGAGTAGCCCATAAATATTTATCAATTCGCACTGTGTTAAAAGGTGTTAAGTCTCACTAACAAAAATAGGGGAAAATTGTATCTTGCCGCCTTAATTATTCAAGGTTCGATGCTTCGTAAACTACTCTTATTATCTGTAATTGCATTTTTAGTGTCCTGTAAGAAGGACAATCCACTATCTGGAGCGGTCTCTGTACCTCCGGCAAAGCTTGATTCTATAAGAGCTGTAAATGATGAGGCTTTGATCAATTTCTTGAAAGGACACACGTATAGAGAAGGTTCAATTTCAGAAGTAGCAGATGGGGATATTTCACTTTGGGATGATAGTCGTTTAGGTACTACCTCGATTAATATCCGTCCATCAGAATTTGATTTAGATGAGGCCGATTACACTACTGATGAAATTGAAAATGGAGTTCCTCATAATCTCTATTATTTTGTGGTAAACCCAGGAGTAGGTAATCAGCCGAGTGTTGCTGATTCAGTATATGTTCAGTACACAGGACGAAACTTAGACCTCAGTATTTTCGACGAGGTAAAGCAAGGAGGTTCTTGGTTTGATTTAGCCACCATTCAGGCTCCTTTTCAAGGATTTAGAGGATTTGCTGAAGGGGTTCCCTTTTTTAAAGCTTCTGAAGGTGTAGAGGAGAATTTGGACGGAACTTTTACGGCGATTAATCCTGGTCACGGATTTATTTTCTTTCCTTCAGCAATGGCCTCATACAATACCATTACTGCCGACATACCTCAGTATGGACCGATATTCTTCGAGATTACCCTAATCGAAGCTTTAGCTACCGATCATGATGGGGATGGAATCTTATCTATTCTTGAAGATCGCAACGGTAACGGTTATCTCTATGATGACAATACCGACGAAGATTACGAAAATGAGAATAGGCTCCCAATAGCGAATGACTTCTTAGACGCCGATGACGATGGTGATGGTACACCAACAAAGTGTGAAATTAGTCTTGGGTTAGACCCCTACGATTCATCGAGTTATTATGACGCCGATAATGATGGTGACGGCGACGACTGTGACGATTAGTCTATAATTCGATAAATAGACTTAAAATCAATTGACTAGGTCGCAGGTCAATATTAACACCGTCAGTTACATTTTGAGCTACAAAACGAGTCTCCTTCTCGTTAAGCCCCCTTTCATAACGAAGATCTAGTGCAAGCTTATTAAGTTTAATTCCAATACCAAAATTGGCCCCTAAAGTGATGTCTTTAAGACCGCTTTGAGCGTCAATGTTGTCAAACTCTCCATCAAGGATGTATTGAAAACTCGGACCTGCAAAAATGTAGGTTGGCCCAATAAAACCAGAACCAAGATTGAAAGGTAGATCGATTTTGGAAAGGTTTAATTCTTGACCATTGTAATCAGAAGTCGTTTCAGTGTATACCAGCTCAGGTCTCAAGAAAAAGCCTAATACTTGTACTTTTTTATAAAAACCAAAATGAAATCCGGTATTCGATTTCGGGTTTTCTTTGATTCCACTAACCTCATTAAGTAAATCACCATTTGAATTATAATTCAATCCACCTTTGATTCCCCAAGAATTCTTTTCTTGAGCAAAACTTAGTGTGATACTGAATGCGAGAAGAGTTGTTAGTAGAAGTTTCTTCATGATTAAAGTTTAGGTTCTTTTTAAAACTTTTTCTGCTGACGCGACGATTGCAGTTGAATCAAGCCCGTACTTTTTCATAAGCTGGGCAGGGGTTCCACTTTCTCCGAAAGTATCCTTGGTAGCTACAAATTCTTGGGGCACTGGATGATTTTCAACAAGTACTCTTGAGATACTCTCTCCGAGACCTCCTAGGTAATTATGCTCTTCACAACTTACCAAACAACCTGTTTTGGCTACCGATTTTAAAATAGCTTCCTCATCGAGGGGCTTAATTGTATGAATATTGATTACTTCGGCTGAGATTCCTTTTTTAGCAAGCTCGTCTGCTGCAAGTAATGCCTCCCATACTAGGTGACCCGTAGCTACAATGGTTACGTCGGTTCCTTCTTCTAATAAAAGGGCTTTTCCAATTTCAAAGGTTCCACCCGCTTCGGTAAAATTTGGAACGACAGGTCGTCCGAATCTTAAATATACAGGACCGTCGTATTCAGCAATTGCTAGTGTAGCTGCTTTGGTTTGATTGTAATCGCAAGGATTAATTACTACCATATGTGGTAGCATTTTCATCATTCCAATATCCTCTAGAATCTGGTGAGTAGCACCGTCTTCTCCCAATGTGATACCGGCATGTGATGCACATATTTTCACATTTTTACCTGAATAAGCGATCGATTGTCTGATTTGATCATAAACCCTACCCGTTGAGAAATTGGCAAAGGTTCCTGTAAATGGAATTTTACCTCCGATGGTTAGCCCAGCGGCGATTCCCATCATGTTAGCCTCAGCAATCCCAACTTGAAAGAATCTTTCGGGATTCTCATCAATAAAGGGTTGGATTTTCAAAGAACCTACTAGGTCAGCGCAAAGAGCGACTACATTAGGGTTACTTCTTCCTAGTTCGGTCATGGCATCTCCATAACCGCTTCTTGTATCTTTTGATCCTTGATTAATATACTTCATGGGGATTGTCTTTTAATAGTCGCCTAAAGTTTCAGGGTTTTGTTCGAGTGCTGACTGTAGTTGCTCATCATTAGGAGCCTTACCGTGCCAAGCGTGCGTATGCATCATAAAGTCTACACCGTTACCCATCACGGTATGAAGTAGGACTGCAACCGGTTTTCCTTTACCGGTTAATGATTTAGCTTTTTCAAGACCTTCTACAATGGCTTCGAGGTCATTTCCTTTTTCGATACTAACTACGGTCCAATCGAATGCTTCAAATTTAGCCTTAAGATTACCAAGAGATAACACCTGATCGGTGCTACCATCAATTTGTTGTCCGTTGTAATCGACAGTAGCAATTAGGTTATCGATGTTTTTTGCTGAAGCGTACATGATAGCCTCCCAGTTTTGACCTTCTTGAAGTTCTCCGTCCCCATGAAGACTGTAAATCAAATGGGGATCATTATTGAGCTTTTTGGCTTCGGCGGCACCGACCGCCACAGATAGCCCTTGGCCTAATGAACCTGAAGCCACTCTAACTCCTGGTAGCCCTTCATGCGTTGTAGGGTGTCCCTGTAATCTCGAATCGATTTTACGAAAGGTAGCTAGCTCTGAAACAGGAAAATATCCGCTGCGAGCAAGCACACTGTAAAATAGGGGAGAGATGTGACCATTAGAGAGAAAAAACAGATCTTCTCCAATACCATCCATATCAAATCCTTCTTTGCGCTCCATGATCTCTTGGTAGAGTGCAACTAAAAATTCTGTACATCCAAGTGATCCTCCAGGGTGTCCCGAATTTACTTGGTGTACCATACGAACGATATCTCTTCTTACTTGAGTTGTAAAATCGTTGAGGTGAGTTAGATTCATCAGTAGTACATTTGCGGTCAAAAGTAACCATTATCTTTACGTTTTAATAGCTTAGTTTGGATTTTACGATACAATCAAAATGTGGAAAGGCCCGGGCGGCTACCTTTGTAACCGATCACGGCGAGGTGCAAACCCCCATTTTTATGCCCGTAGGTACTCTTGGTACGGTTAAAGGGGTACATCAACACGAACTTAAAGAAGATACCAACGCGGATATTATTCTTGGGAATACCTACCATCTATACCTGCGACCAGGCACCGATATCATTGAGAATGCTGGAGGCCTTCATAAGTTTATTGGATGGGATCGTGCCATGCTCACCGATAGTGGAGGATACCAGGTGTATTCGCTTGCTGCTAATCGTAAGATCAAGGAAGAAGGGGTTCATTTTAAGTCACATATAGATGGATCAAAGCATTTCTTCACTCCTGAAAATGTAATGGAAATTCAGCGCACGATTGGAGCGGATATTATCATGGCATTCGACGAGTGTACACCATACCCTTGTGAGTATAACTATGCGGCAAGATCCATGCACATGACGCATCGATGGCTCGATCGATGTATTGAAGCACTTGATAAATTACCTTATAAATACGGGTATTCTCAGGCCTTTTTCCCCATTGTTCAAGGTTCGGTTTACCCCAAGCTTCGAGAAAAATCAGCGGAGTATATTGCTTCGGTTGGTGCCGTGGGTAATGCGATCGGCGGACTTTCTGTAGGTGAGCCAACAGAAGATATGTATGCAATGACTGATGTGGTATGTCAAATACTGCCTGAAGACAAACCTCGCTATCTCATGGGGGTTGGAACTCCGATTAACTTATTAGAGAATATTGCCCTAGGTATCGATATGTTTGATTGTGTGATGCCTACTCGTAATGCGAGAAATGGAATGTTGTTTACCTCTGAGGGAACCATAAACATAAAAAATAAAAAATGGGAGGGTGATTTTTCACCCATCGATTCTGAAGGACTCTCTTATGTAGATACCACTTATAGTAAAGCCTATTTACGTCATTTGTTCGCTTCGAATGAATTTTTAGGAAAGCAAATTGCTACCCTTCATAATCTTAGTTTTTATCTATGGTTGGTGCGTGAGGCAAGAGCACACATTATTGAGGGAGATTTCTACGACTGGAAAGAAGTGATGGTTGAGAAAATGAGTAAAAGACTGTAAGATGCTTACCTTACTTGATCGCTACATATTAAAACAATACTTACTTACCTTTTTTGGTATCCTCTTTCTCTTTATTCCTATTGGGATTTTAGCTTCGTTAGCCGAGAAGATTAATAAGATCATTGATAATCAGGTACCTATGGATGAGGTTATCGATTATTATCTCAACTTCACATTAGTGCTGGGTAATATGTTGATGCCTATCTTGTTATTCTTGGCGATTATCTTTTTTACTTCGCGATTGACTGCGCGCACCGAGGTGGTTGCTATTCTCAGTTCAGGGGTGTCCTACCGTCGCTTTCTCAGACCTTATTTCATTGGGGCCACTTTCGTTGCCATACTAATTTTTGCCATGGGAAATTTCTTTGTTCCCAAAGCAAGCGCAGGTTACCATCGATTTGAGAGCCGATATTTTCACAACAATAAAGAAGATCGAAACACTCGAAACATCTTTAATCAAGTTGATGATCATCAGTTTG
>JAYPSS010000052.1:0-5520 GCA_038133115.1 Flavobacteriaceae bacterium
GTTTGATTTCAAGAGCACTACATTTTTTTGGACCCTCTGTAGAGAATCCTCCAATGATAGCATATCCTTTTGTGGCCTTCCTAAGGATACTCAGGTATTGATTAATCGCATCCTCTGTGATTTGAAAGTGAAACGAGGCCCGATCATGCCAAAGCGTATACGTAGTATCAGGACTGAAGTCGAGAATATCTGAAACCACCCACTTCACTTTGTTTGCATCAGACTGTAATCGTTCTTTAGCTCTTTCAATAGCGGCAGCTGATATATCGAGAACAGTTAAGTTCGTGTATCCTTCCTTTAACAGGTAATCGACAAGATGACTGTCACCTCCACCTACATCGATGATGCTCGCGTCTTTTGAAAGGTTAAGTTCTTCAATAAGCCCAATCGAAGTGGTTGGAGTTTCTTGTGTCCAACTTACCTCGTGGGGCTGTTTTGTAGTATAAATATGTTCCCAGTGGTCTTTCAGGTTGTTTTCCATAACTATTCTGTTTTCCAATCCCAAAGTACGATATCCCACTCAGCATTTCCATATTCGATTTTGTGAATGATTTGAAACCCGGCCCTTATATGAGTTCGAAGCGACCGCGGGTTATTGCAATCCACGTCTGTAATGCAATAATCAAAGAAGCCTGAGTAACTTTCTTGATACTTCTTGTAGAGTCCTTGGGCGATTCCCCGTCTATCATAGTCGCTATCAACACAAAGTTGTCCAACCACGGTATAGTTCGTGTCTTTGAGCGGATGACTATCAAATGATAGTCTGTTTATTTGAATAAATAAATCGTCGAGCAGATTGTGGCAGCCTATAATTCTGGGATCGGTGACTAGGGCATATCCGACTACCTTGTCGCCATCTTTTGCAATAATGGACGGAAGTAAACTGTGCATTTTTTCGAGTAGTGAAATCTCATATTCTGCAGTAACAAAACCGGTCGTTTCCCGAAGCTCAGGGGCAATAGATTCTTTCTGATGTCTTTTTTGAATATCCTTAATCTGTCGAATTTCATCGAGGGATTTTGTCAGGTGAAAGGTGATTGGTTGATTCACAGAAGGTGATTTTTTAAAAGAATAAGGTAGGCGATTTCTTGATGTTGAAGATTTTTTGTAACCGTATTTTGTTTATACTTTTTTAGTCTTTGTTTAATAATTTAAAAGTATCTTTAAACAAAAAAGTTATGTTACGACTAATTACGCTTTTTATAGTCTACGTTCTTTTGACTGTAAATCCTTTGTATGAAACTCAGGAGATCCAAGGAAAGGCAACCTATTACTCTAAAAGTAAAATGGATTTGGGTTCATGGGGAGCACGAATGAGTGAAGCTCAGAAGAAGCAAATACAAGCTCGTTTAAAGAATCGTTTAGAGAAAACTTACACACTTTATTTCAATAAGACCGAATCTGTATTCACTGAAGATTATCGCTTAGATGCCGTGAGTGGAGCAACTGATAGTTGGGGAAGTAATTTTGCGCGTGGAGAACAGTATAAGAATATTGTAGATAGCTCTTTAGTTCAATCTCAAGAATTCTATGGTAAAAAGTTTTTAGTTAAAGACAACCTACAAGAATTTCAGTGGGTAATGACCAAAGAGACTAAACGTATTGGTAATTACCTGTGCTTCAAAGCGATCGCTACAGTCCCTACCAACGAATTGAACTGGTTTGATTTCTCATGGAATGACTTACAAAATACCGAGGAGAATAAGGAGATCGATATGACTCCTGTAGAGGCATGGTATACTCTTCAAATTCCAATTGGCCATGGCCCTGCAGAGTATTGGGGATTACCTGGTTTTATTCTTGAGGTAAGTTCAGGGAACACCACCATTCTTTGTTCAGAGATCATTATCAATCCACAAGACAAAATTAAAATTGAGGCTCCAGATAAAGGAGAGATAGTAGGAATTGATATGTATCGAGAAACAGTAAGATCCAAGATGCAGGAAATGAGAAACGGTTATAGTAGAAGAAGGAACTAATGCAACTCTTTACCAGACTTTCTCTGACCGTTTTGTTATTGCTTTCGGTCGCTAACTTAACTGCCCAAGTTAAATTTCAAGGTGTTGTTCGTGATACTGTGGGTAAACCCATTGAAATGGCAAGTATTGTCCTCATCAAGAAAGTATCTGAAGAGGTAGTTTCTTATGGTATTACTTCTGAAGATGGTAAATTCTCGATCAAGGCAGAGCCAAACACCGCCTTTGAAGCACAAATAAGTGCATTTGGTCTTCGAACAATCACAGAATTCATTGATTTTAAAGATCAAGATATCTTCAAAGAGTATGTAATGACTAACAATATCGTTCTTGACGAGGTCGTAGTGAAATTACCGGTCACAGTAAGTGGAGATACGATTAGTTACGACGCAGATTCTTTTAAGAATGGCTCAGAACGAAAACTAGAAGACATTATAGATAACCTTCCGGGTGTTGAGATCAATGATAATAATCAAATCGAAGTTGAGGGAAAGGTCGTTAACAAACTCTTAGTGAATGGTAAAGAGTTTTTTGAAGGGGATACCAAGATAGGAACGAAAAATATCCCTTCAAATGTTGTCGATAAGATTCAAGTACTTCGCAATTATTCTGAGGTTTCACAATTAAATTCTGTACGTAGTTCACAGGATAACATCGCTATCAATATTCAATTAAAAAAAGGGAAAGAGAGTTTTGTTTTTGGAAATGTAACCGCAGGAGGAGGTAATTCACCCAGCGAAGACTTATATGTAGTTCAGCCTAAGATCTTTTATTATAATCCGAAGTACAGTATTAACTGGATCAGTGATTTAAATAATATTGGAGAGATAGCGCTAACGCGTCGAGACATACAAGGATTGACTGGAAGATTTCAAGCAGGCAACACAAAAAGTGGAACCCAAATCAACCTAGGTAATAACAATCTTAATTTCAATACCAATCAAAACAATGCCCTTTATATAGAGAATAAATTAAGCTCGATTAACTTCAGTTACTCTCCGAAACCTAACTTAGATCTCAGTGGCTTCGCGATTTATAATTACAACAGAGCTAATTCTAGACAAGATCGCCTGATTCAATATACCGACTCGAGTCTCAACGTTCCTGATGAAGAAACTCAGGAAATAGGAGAAGAGCGTTCTAGGCAACTCGTGACAAAATTCGGAGCGAGCTTTAAACCCAATGTAAATCATCAATTAGACTATGATTTTTTTGCTCGTGTCTCAGATGATGCTCAATTGATTGGTACCTACTCTTCGGTGGTTGGAAACACTAAGGAGAATGAAACGATTACTCCTATTTCTTTCAATCAAAACCTCAATTATTATTTAACTCTATCAGAAAATGATATACTCTCACTAGAGATTGAACATGTTATAAGGGAAGAAAACCCATATTACAATGCTCTTTTAGAAAATAATGAACTTGGTGTTTTTCAGTCTACCGCAACGGCCCTTGGGTTTAATCTTGATCAATCGATTTTTGATATTGGACAGAATAGAGAGATTATCTCAAATCAGTTTGATGGTAAAATTGATTACTATCATATCATAAGTAGTAAGGCAAATCTAAATGTCACCCTTGGTGCGATTCGTAGTAAGCAGACCTTTGATTCAGAGATCTTTCAAATCTTAGATAATGGCAATACCAATAGCCTAACGTCAGAGACATCCGTTTTTGCTACAGTGAATAATACAGAATCTGATTTTACCGATTATTACGCGGGCATGTATTATCGTCTTCGTTTAGGTAAGTTTACTTTTAATCCTGGATTTTCAGTTCATCAATATGAGAATCTAAACGTTCAGTTATCGAATATAAAATTTAGTGAATCATTCACCAGATTTTTACCTGACTTTGAAACACGTTTTCAGATAAAAAAGAGTGAATCTCTAACTTTTAATTATCGAGTATTTAATCAGTTTACTGATGTTTCTAGGCTAGCCCGAAGTCTTATCATGAACAACTATAATAGTTTTCAATACGGCGAACCTACTCTTACTAATGGGGTTACTAGAACACTAAGTTTATTGTATCAAAGCTTTAATCTTTTTAATAATACAAATGTCTTCTTCAGAGGAGCCTATTCAAAAAATATCGACCCTATCCGTTCTCTCACGAATTTTGAAAACGTAATTCGAACCAATACATTCTTTAACTCCGGATTTGCAGATGAGAATGCTAATTTCAGCGGAAGAATTCAAAAAACAGTAGGTAAGCTTCGTTTTTCAACTAATGCTTCTTTGAATTACAATAAGTTAAATCAGTTTATACAGGGAAGACAGTCTGTAAATGAGGGGATTAGTAAAACCATTGGTCCTGGTCTCAACACCAATTTTAGATACGCCCCAAACATAAGATTGGGTTATCGTTATAGTGTAACAGATAACAACCAAGGAAATCGTAAAACACAGTTTATACGAAATTCAGTGACCGCTTCTTTTGATGCTTACATTAAAAAGAGTATTACCCTCGAGATTGATTATAGCTATAACGATCAATCGAATGAACAAGACAAATTTACTTTTCAGACTTTAAACGCTTCTTTAAAGTATCGAAGAGATAAAGATTCTAAGTGGGAGTACGAGTTAAGAGGCTCAAATCTTTTGAATATCGATGCCCAAATTCAAAACACTGCTAATAATATTTCTGTTTTTTCTTCTCAGACCTTTATTCAGCCTAGATTATTAACTGCAAGAGTCATATATTCTTTGTAAAAACAGGTATGAACAAACACGTTAGAATTCTGACTAGTAGTGCAATTATCGTTCAAGGAGCTGCACAAATTTTAAAGGAACAAGGTATTATTCCACTGATTAAAAACATCAATGAATCGGGTCGGCTTGCCGGTTTCGGAACTTTACCTGAAGAGGTAGAACTGCATGTTTTAGAATCAGAGGCCGAAGCGGCGCTTGAGCTTATCAAAGACTTTGCTTAATTACTCACTTTTTTCGTGAGCTTCAAGATCACTCTCTAAATCTAATTTTCTAAAACTAGGTGAGATTATACCTGTGGTTAAAACGGTTAGAATGGTCATGCTGCCGCCAAATACAACAGCGGTTACAGTTCCCATTAATTTTGCAGTTAATCCACTTTCAAAGGCTCCAAGTTCATTCGATGAACCTACAAACATGGTATTTACCGAAGCGACCCTACCTCGCATATGATCAGGTGTTTTTAGCTGAAGGATTGTCTGGCGTATTACCATAGAAACTCCATCGGTGACTCCACTAAAGAATAGTGCGACTACTGAAACCCAGAAGATGGTTGAAAGTCCAAATACAATGATTGAGATACCAAACCCGAATACAGCTACTAAGAGTTTGAGTCCAGCCTTTCTACTTATAGGGATATAGGCGGTAATCAGCATGGTTAAAAAAGCACCAACCGCTGGGGCTGCTCGTAAAATTCCGAAGCCTTCGGATCCGACCTTCAGAATGTCTTGAGCGAAGACAGGGAGCAAGGCTACTGCACCTCCGAAAAGAACAGCAATCATGTCTAAACTCAGTGCGCCTAGAATTGCCTTGGTGCTAAATACAAAGCG
>JAYPSS010000052.1:5620-7981 GCA_038133115.1 Flavobacteriaceae bacterium
AGGAGTCCTCCAAAAAAAACAAAGGCGTAAATCGCATAGAGAATCGTATGGGTGCTCCAAGTAATTGAATCCCCAGAGATGAAGAACAAGCCCAGACTAATGAGAGAAAAAAGGCTAATAATCCACAGAAATAGATTTCGCTTTTCTTTTTGATCAACGATATGGCCCGCAAATAAGGCCATTCCAAGAGCAGGTATGATTTCCATCAGACCTATAAGGCCTAAAGAAAGTGGGTCTTTGGTGAGTGAATACACTTGCCATTCAACGACAATGAACTGCATCGACCAAGCAAAAACTAAAACAAATCGAAGCGCTAAAAAGATGTTGAACTCTTTAATTCTAAGCGCGGCGTAAGGATCTCTTTTTGCCATAAAAAGCCGATGTGTTTGAAAATTCTATTACCAATGTATGGAATTTTAGAAGGCCAAACACACCGGCCTAATCGATTTAGATCACACTAGGGGGATTAAAATTTAAAGGTCACCCCGGCTAAGAAGTTTGCTGTGGCTTGCGGATAATATCCGGCCCCATCAGCGGTAATCGTTTCACCATTCTCTCCTGGATAGTCATAGGTATAGTAATAGCCTCGATCTACATATTCTGCATTGAAGATGTTATTGATAAGTGCGGTGAAAGTAATAGACTTAAAAACAGATTTTGGTTGAATCTGGTACACTAAGTTCAAATCGCTAGTGAAATAAGCCTCGAGTACATCTAGATCTGAAACTTCGCTCCCTAGATTGCTCATATATTGTTCACCTACGTACTTAGACAGAAAGGCTAATTGAAAGTTCTCGCTAGGAGCATAGGTGAATCGGTTACCCACTATCATCCCAGGAGAGAATGATAATGACGTATCTGCAAGATTTTTTAATTCACCGAAAACAAAGGCATTAAAGTCTTGATTACGGTTGGTGCTAAGTGCAGCATTCGAATGAACGCTGAAACTTTCAGATAGCTGATAATCAGTGTCTAGCTCTAGCCCTAATCGATAGCTTTTACCACTTGTCGCTCGTATGGGAGCACCGACATCGTCAATGGCTCCAGTAAGCACCAACTGATCGGTGTAATTCATAAAATAACCGTTCGCGTTTAACTTGAATCGCTCACTTTTGTAACGCCATCCTAGTTCGAAGTCGTCTAATCTCTCCGCAGTGCTAACGCCGTTTTCGAAATCGTTTCTATTAGGCTCTCTGTGAGCACGTGCAAATGAAAAATAGAGGTCACTATCATCAGCCATACGATAAATAAAACCGGCCTTTGGGTTGAAAAAATTGAAGTTGGCATCAACATCGATTGGAGCTCGATCAGAGGTTAAGCCTGAGGTCTGATAGGAAACGAATCGTCCTTGAAGATCTAGATAGCCAGACAGTTTCTTGCTAATGGTAAAGGTTGCTTTAGAGAAGAAACTGAGGTCTGTTTTAAAGGCATCGCTGAAGTAATAGCGATCTCTGATTGCGGTATTGTTGTTTGTTAAATCACTTCCCCAAATCACTTCTCCAAAATGGTCTCCGGTATAATTGCTGTTTGAAACACCACTGATGATGTTTAAGTCTTCTTTGGAGTAATTGACATTAAAGTTAGCCACATAGAAATCATTGTCGAGCCATCTTCGTACAATTAGGTCGCTGGTGTCTACAATGAGACTATTAAAATCAGAGGCACTCTCTTCGGCTTTGAATTGCTCAAAGAATCCTGACCCCTTGGTGTAGTTTAAGCTTAGATTGGTTGACCAGTGGTTGTCGATGATCTCGTTCCAGTGTACTTGAAAGTGATCTTGGCCATAATCATCTACCTCATTTTCATAGGTGTATGGATTTTGTCTACGGTTTTCAGCGAGTTGCTGAGGATCAAGACCATACCACGCTTGATAGGTGCGTTCGTTACCACCAAAGGCAATGGCTTTTATTAGGCGATTCGAGTCGCTATAAGCAGCTTGTAAAAAATATGATTTGAGATCGGCGAAGGCTCTGTCGACATAACCATCAGATGAAATATTTGAAAGTCTACCTGATAATTCAAAGTGGTCGTTGAGTCTTCCCGTAGTAAACTTAACGGTGTGTTTACGGGTGTTGAATGATCCGAAAGAATTCGAGCTTTCACCCCCCGCTTCTTCGGCCATCGCATCGGTTAAGATATTTAGGCTTGCCCCAAAAGCCCCAGAACCATTGGTTGAGGTACCGACTCCGCGTTGTAGCTGCAGATTTTCTGTAGAAGAAGCGAAATCTCCCAGATTCACCCAAAAAGTACCATGGCTTTCTGCGTCGTTATATGGGATCCCATTAATGGTGACATTAATGCGTTCACTGTTAGATCCTCGAACGTTGAGATAGGTGTATCCGATACCAGCGCCAGCGTCAG
>JAYPSS010000053.1:0-1105 GCA_038133115.1 Flavobacteriaceae bacterium
CCTGCCGGTTTTGCATTTAGCATCTGGGGATTGATTTATACGGCACTGCTCGCGTTCTTGATAAGAATCTTAGGGACCTCTGATACGGCACTAGTCGGCAAATTATTTCCTTGGTTTGCGATAAATAGCTTCGCAAATATCGCCTGGATTTTTGCTTGGCACCATTTACAGGTGGTCACCTCACTCGTACTGATGCTCGTATTGTTAATTAGCCTTGTCTATCTCACAACCGAGCTTCGATCATCTACTAGACCATCGAAAGAAATAAGATTTTTTAATGCTGTTTTCGAGATCTATCTAGGGTGGATTACCGTTGCGACGGTGGCCAACTTCACCGCTTTACTGGTAGCCTTTAATTGGAATGCTTTGGGTATAAGCGAGGCGCACTGGATGCTCATTATACTTCCTGTAATTATCGTGATCGCATGGGTGATGTATTTTAAACATACGAGCACGGTATATCTGTTACCCATTATCTGGGCACTCTACGGTATATATGCAAAACATTTAGGAGTATTTCAGGGACAATTTTCTTTAGTTATTACGGCGGTTAAACTTTCAATTGCCGCACTGCTACTTTCTGTTATTATCAAAAATCGAGATCTAATCCAATTGCTAAAACGATGAAAATTCAATCCAAATTATGGTGCCTAACCTTAGTACTTGTGAGTTCTATTTCAATGGCTCAACAAGGTGTGCATGCTGAAAAATCCTACTCAAAAGAAATTCAGAAATTGTCTAAAAAGTCAATAATTACCAAGGCCTTTGACCGAATTAAAGCTCTTGAAGAAGAGACCTTAAGACATCATATGGAGTTGACTGAAATTGCTGCTCCGCCATTTATGGAGCAACAGCGGGCTGCCTCGTTTGCTGATCGTTTGAAACAGGTTGGGATTGATTCAATTTGGACAGATGCGGTGGGAAATGTTATTGGTTTAATTAGAGGTTTTAAAGGAGCTAAAACTGTAGCCTTAAATGCTCACCTAGACACTGTTTTCCCTGAAGGCACGGATGTGTCAGTAAGAGTGAGTAATGATACCTTGTATGCTCCTGGTATCGGTGATGATACAAGAGGTTTAGCAATTTTAATTACTGTTGCTGAGGT
>JAYPSS010000053.1:1205-7978 GCA_038133115.1 Flavobacteriaceae bacterium
ATGCTTATCGATATAAGGTCGGTTGAGCCTTATCGCTTAGATGAAATGGAACAATTATTGGATCAGTCAATGCAACAGGCTTTAGAAGAGCAAAATTCAATTCGAAGAAGAGGAGAAGCGCTAACTGCTAGTCTAGAAAAGATTGGTAATCGTCCGTCGGGAGCGCTAGATCCAGGGTTGCCTCTTATTCAAAGAGCTATCGCAGCTACCGAATTGTTTGGTGTAGCAGCTGAACTTACTAGAGGATCAACAGATTCCAATATTCCTATTTCTATGGGGATCCCTGCAATCACTATCGGACGTGGAGGTACTGGCGGAAAGGCACATTCTCTCGACGAATGGTGGTTTGACGAAAAAGGATACGAGGCCGTACAGTATGCATTACTAGTACTTTTGGCTGAGGCAGGCATCTAATTTGCAGTTGTCTGTTGCGAGTTGTAATTTCAAAACAAAAAGCTATGAAACAATTCTTTGGTTCTTTTCTTGCGATTTCAGCACTCTTTCTGATTTCTTGCTCAGAGGATATCGATGCCCCTTTGACATCAGGCCAGGTACCTAGTCTTTTTGAAACCGCTGAGGAGGCAGAGATCTTGACCTCGTTCTATGCGGCGATGTCTAAGGCTGACGAAAGCCCATCGGTAAATCTTTCAGAGGTTCTACAAAACAATGGGCCATTTACTCTTTTTGCTCCAACCAATGATGCCTTTGATGCGTTGTTTGATTCATGGGACGGATACGAATCTTTAGACGATTTTGATACGGATGCAGAGAGAGAATTGCTTTCACGCGTTCTACTTTATCACTTGACTGAAGAGTTGATTGTAGCTGCAAGTATTCAAGAAGGACAGACCTTGACCACCCTTCAGGGTGAAGACCTTGTATTCACTTTAGGCGGTGGTGTTAAGGTCATCGATGCAACCGCATCAGAGGCACGTGTGCTTACTTCAGACATCAATACCTCCAATGGAATTCTCCATCTCCTCGACAAGGTACTTTTGCCTCAAGAGGTTCAGAATCTTTTCTTGAACGAAGGATTATAGAATCATGAAAGACATTAAATATCTATTAGCCTATACGATACCGGTAAGTTGTCTTATTTCTTTGCAGCTGCAAGGATTATTCAGTTTTTTAACGGTCGTGTATGCTTTTGGCTTGATTCCACTGCTTGAGTTAGTGTTCTCTTCCTCTGAGAGTAGTTATTCTGAAGAAGACCAATCGAGTCGATTGAAGAATGTGTTTTTTGATTGGATGTTGTACTTGAACTTGCCCATTCTCTTTGGGATTTTGGTTTACGGATTAATAGTTCTCACCACTCAAGATTTGGCTAGATACGAGTTGATTGGACTTGTGTTTTCTATCGGAATCGTAGCGGGCACCAACGGTATTAACGTGGCTCACGAACTGGGTCATAGGCAAACTAAGGCTGAACAGTTTTTAGCCAAGCTGTTGTTACTGCCTTCTCTCTACATGCACTTCTTTATCGAACATAATTTGGGGCATCATCGAAATATAGGTACCCCTGAAGATCCTGCTACGGCCAGAAAAGATCAATCGGTGTATCACTTTTGGTTTACCTCAATTATTGGTCAAGTAAGATCTGCGCACCTAATTCAAAAAAGACTGTTAGCGAAAAATGGGAAAGGGTTTTGGTCGCTAGAGAATGAATTGTTGCTTTTTTACTGCGTAGAGTTGGGTTATTTAGCCTTGTTATACGTTTTATTGGGAGTTCAAGGCTTAATTTTTGGGGCGTTTATCGCCCTGGTTGCTGTAT
The DNA here is from genome assembly GCA_038133115.1 of Flavobacteriaceae bacterium. Classification (GTDB taxonomy): domain Bacteria; phylum Bacteroidota; class Bacteroidia; order Flavobacteriales; family Flavobacteriaceae; genus UBA3478. The sequence continues at coordinate 2,977 of JAYPSS010000053.1, forward strand.
TCTTACTGGAGACTATTAATTATATCGAACATTATGGTCTAGCTCGTAAAAAAGTAAATGATCGATATGAACGAATAACTCCTGCGCATTCTTGGAATTCAAATCATGTGATAGGTAGAATGGTACTTTATGAGCTGACGCGTCATAGCGACCATCATCATCGAGCATCTAAAAAGTATCAGGTTTTAGAAAGTATCGAGTCTAGTCCACAACTGCCCTTTGGGTATACTACCTGTATGGTACTTTCCCTGATAACTCCGTTATGGTTTAGAATGATGAACTCAAGAATCACTTAATTAGAGATGTTTGATTTTATCACTGAAGCGTTTATATAGTTCTTCATTACTGAAACCATCAATGTTTTGACTGTGATAAATGGGTAGTTTGACACCCTCCTTGTACGCCTTTTTCATTGCCTCTGTAGCAATCAGATTGACCAGAAAACATCCGGCTAGTGTTGAAGCCGGCCCTGTAAGGTCTTCTCCTATTTTTAATAAGCCATCACCGCTAGGTACTTTATTGTCTAATACCAGATCTGCAATTTCATAAAGTTTGGGTTGATGTGAAATTCTTGAGGGGTAGCGTTTAGACTGTTCTAAAGATGTAATCGCAATGACTTTATTCCCATTTTTTTTAGCTAATTGAGCCATCTCAATCGGCATCGCATTACGACCAGAATTAGAAATAATGACGAACAAGTCTTTTTTTGCGATTTGATGCTGATCCCATATTACTTTTGAAAATCCACTTATACGCTCTATTTCTGCTGATCTTCTTGCCCCTTCTGAGGTCATTACTGTAGAATCGAGTATCGCATTGACATTAGCTAGTCCACCTGCTCGAACAAATAGTTCTAAACCAATCATATGTGAATGGCCTGTGCCAAATGTGTGAATTATAGATTCATTAGTGAGGGTTTCAGTGAACCAAACAATCGCCTGTTTTAAGGTCTTTTTATTGGAGTCAACAATAGAATCAAAAAGATGATTTACTGCTGTGTGATAGGAGTAAGACATAAATTGATCATATTTAGTAGGTTGTAGAGTATATCGATTTACCACCTCTGCCATTAGGATCAAACATCCTCACATTAATTTTTTGTTTGGATGTTGATTTAACAGGAATTGAAAATATCGAATCAGTAATATTTGATTCTCGATGATTTTGATTGTAATGTACACTCAGACCTGGAAAGTAGGAACGAACATGCCAATTTCCGTCGATAAGTTTCACTCCAGGTTTCGGTAGATGATAAGTCATTGAAGGATACCGATAGCTAATTAAAGGCAGTAACCTCTGTCCCAAACTATTACTGAAAATATTCCAGTCTTTTAAACTTATTTCCTTTTGCTTCTTAAGGTCAGTCAACTTATGCCATTTAGGTGAACTAGCCCATGCTCTTTCTGCGAAAACAATAAGATTTGGTAACAATAACTCATCAAGGATATGCTCGTTTATGGCAGTTTCAGTCCAAAGTTGTCCTTGTATTCCAAGAAAGTTACTTCGCTTCATTGGATCCAGTTTCACTCTTTCATTTATGTATGATGAAGTTAACCCATGTTTTTCTGTTAGCGCTAAATTGGAGAAAACATTGATCGGATCTATGGCCCAGGCATCGTAATAATCGACATATCCAGACCAGTTTAATCCGAAATTTTCTATATCTGCATCATCGGTCATATCAAAATAGAATGCCGATGAATTGCTCATTATAGGAGTAAAACCCGCATTGGCCATTTTGTAAATCATATCTTCGCGACCTTCTCCCCAACTGGTATTCCATACAAACGGAACAACTTCATAATCTAAAGTTTCTGATGAGATTTGTGTCTCTCCTTGACTTTTCTCTGAGTGGTCGAGTAAAATATCTTCCCACCCCACCATAGTAATTCCTTTGCTGTCAAAAAGTTGTTTTAAACGCTTAAGATGAGTAGTGTAAAGATTGGATACTGAAGAAATATTTTTCGCATTTTCTTCAAAATATGAGATACAAGCAGGAGATCTCTGCCATGCACCATAGGGGACTTCATCAGCCCCTATACTAAACATCTTGAGAGGTACTTTTGAATTTTTAAAATTCTGTTCTACCGAAGAAACTACTTTCTCGTAAAATGTGTAGGCACTTTCCAAACAAATACATGCGATATTATCGTTATAGTTTTGTGCAGACCTGTAGCTACTTTTATCTTGAAAATCAGTTAATAGGAATTCATGTGCTTTTTCAGTTTCCCCTTCTTTCATGTAATGATGAAAACGACTTTCCATTGCTTTCACTGCCGCCCTTGCATGAGAAGGAAAACTAATCTGTGGAATTACACTAACATTTCTCACTTGTGCAAAGGTTAGAAGTTCTTCAAATTCTGATGAGGTTAGATAACCATTGCTTTGAGACGTGCCTCCTCCACCTGACCCATACATTGGAATAAGACGATCTAATTCATCATTAGTATATCCTCTTTGTGATCCTACCGATGTCAACTCAGGTATGCCATCTATTTCTAAACGCCAACCTTCATCATCGGTTAATCTTAAGTCTAGGTGATTTAATTTAAACTGACTCATTAGATCAATTATTTGCTTAAGCTTTTTAATACCGTAAAAGTTACGAGCAATATCAATCAGTAAACCCCTGTATTCGAATCGGGGAGCATCTTCTATTTGTGTAATGGGCCAAAGTGATCCTTCAAGATGGGAGATATCAACCAATTGATGTAGTGATTGAAGACCATATACCATACCTGGATAGTCTTTGGCTTCTAAAGAAATAGATGTCTCACCAATTTCTAGACGATAAGCCTCTTCTTTTAATAATGCATTATGCTTGATGTAAAAATTAGTATTACTATTCGATTGAAAATCTATAGACTGTGTGAATAGACTTTTCATTAGCGATATTAATCGAGAATGATGAGGGCTCAATAACGAATCAAGTTGAATATACCATCTATTATCAATAGGCCTTTGATTTTCAATAACTTTTAATTTTAGCGGCTGTGGAACCAATTTTAGGATAGAGTCTCTAGGTAATAAAGAAAGACCTTCTAAACGATCGAATCGACTCTCAGCGCTTGGTATTTCTAGCTTGGCTAATCCCTTGGCATTTTGCCATAGTATTTCTGTTTCAACTTCAATAGGTGTATTATTCGCTACAACAAAAACACCCATTGGCCCCATAGCCAGGCGATCCATAATGCCTTCTTGCTGAAGTTCAAAAGATAATGTGTCATTAGATTTTATGAGCCATCTAGAGTCGAACTGCAACTTCATGTAATTATCTCCATTTATGTGGGTATATCGAATGCCTTCGGGTAAACTAGATTCAATAATCTTTCCTTTCATCTGGTTCCAATGTAATTCCCAAAAATTGTTTACTAAGGGTCTTGAAGAGGTATTGATTAATTTCATCTCTACATTCATCTTCTCCTGATCGACATCTATTGATTGGATAACATATTGAAGTTTAAGACTATCTTCAGTAGATTGATTGCAAGACCAGAATAAAATGCTGAGAAAGACTAAATAATATCGGGTAATCATCGTTCAACTCAATTTGTAAGTGATTTAAAATAAGTATTTTACGTAAATTAAATAATTGTATGAAGAAATTATATTTAGTGCTTTTGGTGATTGCGAGCGGTTTTTATTCCTGTAACCGTATTGCTGAAAACTCCACGGTCGTACGACCTATCGATCAATTAAAGGACTATGTTGAAAATAGAGATGGGTTTCGTTTTTCTATCGTTGATTCTCTCGAATATCTAGAGGCTAAAGTATATCGAACTAAGATGATCTCTGGAGAATGGCTGAATGAAGATCATACCATTCCATCTACCTGGTGGCATTGGGTGGATATTATTATTCCGAATTCCAGTGACACTGATAAAGCGTTACTATTTATTGGGGGTGGAACCTCGTCAGATAGCATATGGCAATTAGATACACTAAATGTTGAAAAGGCGATCTCCTCAAAATCTGTTATTGCTCACATAAATAACATCCCCTTTCAACCAATTCGTTTTGGATCTAAGGATACTATTGATCGCTATGAGGATGATTTAATCGCCTATGGATGGAAACAGTTTTTGATGAATGGAGCAGGTGACGAACAGGCTGAGTGGCTAGCTCGATTCCCGATGACACGGGCAGTATCACGGGCTATGGATGTCGTTGAAGAAATAACCTCAAAGAATAAGATTCCCGTTCAGGAGTTTTTTATATCTGGCGCTTCAAAGAGAGGATGGACTACTTGGACTACTGCCGCAATTGACAAGCGTGTTATAGGGATGGCCCCTTTAGTTATAGATCTCCTAAACCTAAAACCTTCTTTTGATCATCATTACAGGGTCTATGGTGATTGGTCACCGGCAGTTCAAGACTACGTTAATTATGGAATCATGGATTGGATTGGTTCAAAAGAATTCGATAGGTTGCTTGAGTATGTTGAGCCTTATCAATTTAAGGAGCGTTTCGAGCTGCCAAAATTGATTATTAATGGTACAGTAGATGAGTTTTTCGTTACTGATTCATGGAAGTTTTATTATCACGACTTACCTGGATACAAACAACTACAATATGTTCCTAATGGTAATCATGGTCTAGCTGGATCGTATAATACATCGAATGTCTTTTCTTTTTTTGATGCACTCGTTCATAATCAGCCTTTGCCTCAGTGGCAGTGGAAAGTTGTTTCGAATCGGTTTGAGGTTTCTATTGAAGACGATTCGAAAGATTATGAAATTGCCTTATGGTCTAGCACTAATCCAAAAGCTCGCGACTTTAGAATTTGGGAGGTAGGACAAAATTGGGTGAAGACCATTATTCCAAAAAATGAAAATGGCGTGTACAGCATTCAGGCGCCAGAAAACAAAAATGGATATACTTCTTCTGTAATCGAAGTCACTTTTAAGAGGAATCCTGAGTCTCCTCTTGTATTTACGACTGGAACAATTGTACTCCCAGAGACCTATCCTTTTGAATCTTATCAATCACTCATTCCAATGGG
>JAYPSS010000054.1:0-7901 GCA_038133115.1 Flavobacteriaceae bacterium
CTAATTTTAAGGAACTAATAACATTCGAAAAAAACACGAGCTTATCAATGTGATCGATTTGATAATCAGCAGGCTCTTTTATGATCGTTCCATCACGATCTACAAACAGGTATTTCTTCATGAATTCAATAATTTAATAACACGCTTATTTTCATCGGGGGTACCGACAGTGATACGGAGCATATTTTGACATCCATATTGCGAACTTCGATTTCTCACAACAATACCAGCATCCACGAAATCTCGATATCTTTTTGATGCGTCGTCTACTTTGAATAATATAAAATTAGCCTCAGACTCGTACACCTTAGCTATCCAACTACAATGGTTCAGTGCGGCCATTAGGATAACTCTTTGGTCTTTTAGAATTTCTATCTCATTTTGAATCGCAGCATAATCTGAAAGACGTTCTAGAGCATACGTTATATTCGGACTACCGATATTATAGGGAGGCTTAATACGATTGAGCCAACCAATAATTTTTGGATGAGCAACCGCCACCCCTAGTCGCGCACCTGCTAAGCCATAGGCTTTTGAGAGGGTACGCACCACAATGAGGTTCGGATGTTCAGTCACCACACTCACTAGACTTTCCTCACTTGCGAAATCGATATAAGCTTCATCAACAACCACTAATGCATTCGTTTCTCGGATAAATCTTTGAAGTTTTTTAGAATCGAGCAACCCTCCTGTAGGATTATTAGGATTACACAAGAACACCAGTTGGGTTCTTCCACCTATCTTACTTTCGAATAAATTCCAATCTAAATCAAATTGCTCATTAAGCGCTACAGTGATCAGCTCCACATCGTTCTTGTCAGCTAACACACTATACATTCCATAAGAGGGCTTAAAAGTCAATGCGTTATGTTGTTTTGGTTCAACCACTAATTGCATGATCAAATCCAATACCTCATCGCTTCCATTCCCAATAAAGATGGTGTTTTCTTGGATTCCCCAAAGCTCGGCTATACGAGCTTTTAGAGCCAATTGATAGGGATCAGGGTATCTGGTTGCCTTACCCTCAAAAGGATTTTCATTAGCATCTAACCAAATTTTAGAGATCGCACTATCTGAGAACTCACTTCTGGCGGATGAGTACACCTCAGAATTCATTAAATGTCTTCTAACATTTGCATCTATATCATACCCTTCAGCTTCTTGATTAGCCTGATTAAAAAGAGACTTAAGTCGAAGAGTCACCGCGTTTTCGTGGGCTTTTAATTGTTCAGCACTCGCCATTTGTTCAACGATAGGTCCAAGGTCACGTATCCCTTGAGGACTCACCTTCTGAAAGGTTATTGATTTTGTATAACTGTCTAGATTAACTCCACTATACTGTCGGGCAAATCCATTCGTGGGTAGAGTATGGTTTGTCCCTGATGCATAATCACCAGCACTTTCAGGAGTGAAATTCCCTATAAATACAGAACCAGCGTTTTTAACCAGGGCAACCATATCTTCTGGTTTTTCACTGGCAATAATGTAATGTTCTGGAGCATATGAATTGATGAATTCAGCTGCCTTTACTCGATCGTCAAATAGAATAACTCTACTGTTTTCTAGTGCTTTAGTCGCAACTTCTTTTCTTGGAAGGTTCGCTAATTGGATCTTAATTTCCTGTTCTATTCGATTTAGCTTTGACAAATCGGATAAAACTAGTACTACTTGACTATCAGGTCCATGCTCTGCTTGACTTAAAAGATCTGCAGCTACGAATTGTGGTATACAAGTTTCATCGGCGAATACGAGCAATTCACTAGGACCAGCAGGCATATCTATAGCCACTCCCTGCTGTGTAGCGAATTGTTTTGCTACCGTTACAAACTGGTTACCAGGACCAAAAATCTTATCAACCGCAGGAATAGATTGGGTACCATTAGTTAAGGCAGCGATGGCTTGGGCGCCACCGACTTTATATAGATGGTCCACCCCACAAAGAGATGCAGTGTAAAGAATGGCAGGGTCTACTTTACCCGATTGGTTTGGCGGTGTGCACAATGTGATGGATTCACAGCCTGCGATCCTAGCAGGAATAGCCAACATAAGTACGGTAGAAAATAAAGGAGCAGAACCACCCGGAATATAAATCCCAACCTTTTCAATAGCTACCTTGCGTTGCTCACAAACTACTCCAGGCATCGTTTCAACACGTATAGATTTGGTCTTTTGCGCCTGGTGAAAAGATTCAATATTCTGTTTTGCTTTTTGTATGGCCAGTTTCAGACTTGGATCTACTAAATCTTTTGCTTCATCAACCTCTTCCTTACTGATAATTAACGTATCTAATTTGACCTTGTCAAACTTTTCGGTGTAGCCTAATAAGGCTTGATCCCCACTATGTTTGACGTTACCAAATATTTCGCTTATTAGCGGATATAAATCCTCATAGGAGGCTGTGGGACGTTTAATTATTTCTGCCCACAGGTCTTTTTTAGGGTTATTATAGGTCAGCATTTTTACAAGAACATCTTTTCTATGGAACTTACCAAGATACCTTCTGCTCCTGCACTTTTGAGTTTTCCGATCATCGACCAGAACCGTTTTTCTTCGATTACGGTGTGTACCGAAACCCATCCAGACTCTGCGAGCGGCAAAACAGTAGGACTTTTCATTCCTGGTAGTAAGGATAAGACCTCCTGTAAATTGGCCTCTTGAACATTCATTAAAACATATTTATGCTCTCTAGCTCGCAAAACCCCTCTTAATCTGAATAAGAGTTCTTTAAAAGTTTCATTGGACTGATCTAGTTTAGGAGAAACTGCAAGCACAGCTTCACTTTTCACTAAAGTCTCAACCTCTTTAAGGTTGTTCTTGAAAAGAGTACTACCACTGCTCACAATATCGCATATAGCTTCAGACAATCCGATGTTTGGTGCGATCTCAACACTACCATTAATGACGTGTATATGAGCATTGATGTTGTTACTGTCTAGAAAAGAACGAAGGGTATTCGGATACGATGTGGCTATCCTTTTATTTTCGAGATCTTCAAGTCCTTTATATTCCGTTCCCTTGGGTACAGCGATACAAACGCGACATTTAGAAAACTTTAATCTTTCAGCGCTTTCAATATTATTGCCTTTTTCGATAAGTAAATTCTCACCAATGATCGCTAGGTCTACTACGCCGTCTTGCAGATACTTGGGAATATCTCCGTTGCGGAGATAGTATACCTCTAACGGAAAGTTAGTTGCCGGAGCCTTTAATTGATCCTTACCATTATTGATAGAAATCCCCGCTTCTTTCAATAATTTGATCGAATCGTCGTGAAGTCTTCCGCTCTTTTGAATTGCAATTTTTAGTCGTTCCATGATTGATTTAAATAAAAAATCCGCTTAAACACAAGGCTCAAACGGATCGTATAAAGTATTCACATACCAAACCTATCTCGCCTGAGCGCAGTAAAATAGATGATGGTGATGTGTTGTCTTATTCATTATGCTTGCAAAAATAAGATTGTTTTTTATTTGTCACTAATTATTACCAAGAATAATTGGTAAGCCGCTTTCTCCAGAACCAACAACTACCACTTTTGCATTAGGTGATTCTGCAAGTTTAAGTGTAGCTTCAATACCTTTATCTTGTAGAATTTTGTCGGTTAGTGAAGCACTTAAAATTCGGTTGGCATCTGCCTTACCTTGAGCCTCAATGATTTGTCTTTGCGCTTCTTTTTCTGCAGTTACTAATCTAAACTCGTATTCTAAAGCCGCTTGTTCTTGCTTTAACTTGCGCTCAATAGCCTCTCTAATTGTAGGAGGAAGCGTTACATCTCTTACAAGAATTTCGTTTAGCTGGATGTATTGGTCTTCCACGATCATCTTTGTTTCCTCAAAAATTTCCTTTTGTATAGCATCTCTTTTTGAAGAATATAACTGTTCAGGAGTATATCTGCCAACAACAGACCTGGCCGCTGAACGAATAGCCGGTAGAAGAATACGATTCACGTACTGCTCACTTTTTTCTTGGTGAAGTTTACCAAGAGATGAAAAATCGGGCTGGTACCATGCTGATGCGTCGATCTGAATTTCAAGACCATTTGAAGAAAGTACCTTCATTTTTTCAAATAGTTCTTGTTGTCTGACCTCGTAAACAAATACGCGATTCCATGGAGCCACCAAATGAAACCCTTCACCCATCGGTGCTTTATCAGTAACAACACCTCCAGAAAAAGTTCGATATAATACACCTGCTCTACCCGGACCAATGGTAATCGCTGATTTAGAAATTAAGATAATCAGCAAGAAAAAACCTACTACACCAGGAAGTAAAAATTTAGGTAAACGTTCCATTTCCATTTTAATTTAAGTTAACATTCCTCCATCTACAAGAAGGACTTGACCCGTAATATAAGAAGAAAGATCAGATGCAAAGAATAAACAAGCGTTCGCAACATCCTCAGGAGTTCCTCCACGCTTCAATGGAATACCCGCACGCCATTGTTCTACTACAGCATCATCAAGTTTATCGGTCATTTCTGTCTCAATAAAGCCTGGAGCAATAGCGTTTGCTCTAATATTTCTTGAACCCAGTTCTAAAGCGATACTTTTTGTGAATCCAATCATACCGGCCTTAGAAGCGGCATAGTTCGCTTGACCCGCATTACCCTTGACACCAACAATTGAACTAATATTAATAATAGAACCGTTTCGTTGCTTTAAAAAGACTCTCTGGAAAGCCTTGGTCATATTGAAAATCGACTTGAGATTTACCTCTATTACCTTATCGAAGTCTTCTTCAGACATTCGCATCAGAAGATTGTCTTTTGTAATTCCAGCATTGTTAATAAGGGCGTCTAATGAGTCAAATTCAGACATTACCTCTGAAGCTAGTTTTTCGCATGCTTCAAAGATAGAAGCATCACTTTTGTAAGCTTTAACTTTAACTCCGAGCTTTGATAGTTCCTCTTGTAATGCCAGTGCTGGTGTTTCACTTGAACTATAAGTGAATGCTACGTTCGCACCGTTTTGAGCGAATACTCGTGCAATTCCACTACCTATACCTCTACTTGCGCCGGTGATTAAAACCGTCTTTCCGTTTAATAACATGTATTTCTAATTAAGCTAAAACCTCTTTCACCTTAGCACCTATCATTGCAGGGGAATCTACCACATGAATACCACAAGAAGCCATAATTCGCTTCTTAGCTTGCGCTGTATCATCACTACCTCCAACAATAGCACCAGCATGCCCCATGGTTCTACCCGCTGGAGCCGTCTCGCCAGCGATAAAACCTACTACAGGTTTTTTACTACCACTATTTTTGTACCAATGTGCAGCCTCAGATTCTAATTGACCTCCGATTTCACCGATCATTACAACACAATCTGTTTCTTCGTCCTCAATGAGTAATTGCAGTGCTTCTTTGGTTGTAGTTCCAATGATTGGATCACCTCCAATGCCAATGGCGGTAGAAACTCCTAATCCTTGGCGAACAACCTGATCTGAAGCTTCATAAGTTAATGTTCCTGATTTAGAAACAATACCCACTTTTCCTTTTTTGAATACAAAGCCTGGCATAATACCGACCTTAGCCTCTTCTGGAGTAATTACACCCGGGCAATTAGGGCCAATAAGACGGCAATCGTATTGTTTGATATAATCGTAAACCTTAACCATATCTGCTATAGGAATACCTTCGGTGATTGCGATAATTACTTTGATACCGGCATTAGCGGCCTCCATAATGGCATCTGCTGCAAATGCGGGTGGAACAAAAATGATTGAGGTATTAGCCCCTGCTTTTTCTACAGCCTCTCTTACCGTGTTAAAAACAGGATGATCAAGATGAGTTTGTCCTCCTTTACCGGGAGTTACCCCTCCTACCACATTAGTTCCGTATTCAATCATTTGTTCGGCGTGAAAAGTACCTTCGGTACCTGTAAAACCTTGAACAATAATGCGAGAATCTTTATTTACTAATACGCTCATATATTTATTTTGATTGCAAATTTAAAAACGACAAATGAATGATTTGCCTATGATTTTGTTTATTCTTTAACTCGTTCGATGTATGATTTCTTTTCTGTGTCAATTTTGACCTTATCTCCTTCGTTGATAAACAATGGAACATTGATCCTTGCTCCTGTCTCTACTGTTGCTGGCTTAGTAGCATTAGTAGCTGTATTACCTTTAACACCAGGTTCAGAGTGAGTAACCTCTAATACAACACTGGCAGGCATGTCTACTGATAATGGCGCGCTATCTTCTGTATTGAATAAAATAGTTACCACTTCTCCTTCTTTAAGTAAATCATGCGCTTCTAAAGCTTCTTCCTGAAGTGTGATTTGATCGTAATCCTCCGTATTCATAAAGTGATAAGTTGAGCCTTCACTGTAGAGGAATTGAAAACTACGAGTTTCTACACGAACATCATCTAGTTTATGCCCAGCAGAAAAGGTGTTGTCAAGAACTTTTCCTGTGGTTACGCTTTTAAGTTTGGTTCTTACGAATGCTGGTCCTTTTCCAGGTTTAACATGCAAGAATTCTATGATTTTGTAGATATCGTTATTAAAACGAATGCAAAGTCCTTTTCGGATGTCTGAAGTTGACGCCATAAATTATGAGTTGTTAAAATAGCCTTTCATGATACCGCGTTTAGAAGCTCTGATGAATTCGAGTATTTCATCTCGTTCATGGGTTGCTTCCATCTCAGCTTCAATGATCTGTAAGGCTTGGGTGTTATTGTAATTCTTTTGATATAAAATTCGATAAATCTGTTGAATCTCTTTGATTTTTTCAGGTGTAAAACCTCTTCTTCTAAGTCCTACAGAATTGACACCGACATAAGATAGAGGTTCTCTAGCCGCTTTTACGAATGGTGGAACATCCTTTCTAACCAAAGCACCACCAGTAACAAATGAATGATGGCCAATAGAAACAAATTGGTGTACCGCAACCATTCCAGCCATAACAACATTAGGTCCTACATTCACATGACCAGCGAGTGTAGAGTTATTACTGAAAATACATCCGTCAGATACATTGCAATCGTGTGCGATGTGACAATAAGCCATAATCAAGCAGTTAGACCCAACGGTGGTCTTCCAACGATCAGTGGTACCTCTATTAATGGTAACGCACTCTCTGATAGTAGTATTGTCACCGATAACCGTTGTAGTGTCTTCGCCTGAGTACTTTAAATCTTGGGGTGGGGCAGAAATGACTGAACCCGGATAGATGAAACAGTTTTTACCGATTCTCGCACCTTCCATAATGGTTACGTTAGAACCAATCCAAGTTCCCTCACCGATCTCCACATTATTGTGAATCATTGCGAAGGGCTCAATAGTAACGTTTTTAGCAATTTTCGCCCCCGGATGTACGTAGGCTAAAGGTTGATTCATCTAGACTTATTTAGTTTTTACAATTTGGGCCATTAATTCGGCCTCAGAAACGAGATTATCACCAACGAATGCTAAAGCCCTCATATGACAGATACCACGTCGAATTGGAGTAATCAACTCACAATCAAAAATTAAGGTGTCTCCAGGATTTACCTGATGCTTAAATCTTACATTATCCATCTTCATGAAGAAGGTCAGGTAATTTTCTGGATCTGGAACGGTATTAAGGACCAAAACCCCTCCTGTTTGAGCCATAGCCTCGATTTGAAGTACTCCAGGCATTACGGGAGCACCTGGGAAATGACCTACGAAGTAAGCTTCATTCATCGATACGTTTTTTAGACCTACGACCCTAGAGTCAGTGAGTTCTAAAATCTTATCTACTAAAAGAAAAGGAGGACGGTGCGGTAACATATCCATGATCTGCACCGTGTCCATTACGGGTTCCGCATAGATATCAATTTTTGGTACTCGCTTACGCTTTTCGTCCTTGATTTTCTTTTGCATCACCTTGGCAAATTCAGTATTTACCAAATGACCGGGTTTACAAGCAAT
>JAYPSS010000055.1:0-7854 GCA_038133115.1 Flavobacteriaceae bacterium
GTGGAACTCGCTACCTATCCGGGTGGAAACAACGATGTCGTTCAAGTAGCCCAAACGCTACCTGGCGTATCACCTTCGGTGGGCGGTTTTCGCAATGATCTGATCATTAGAGGTGGGGCGCCCAATGAAAGTGTGTATTATTTAGATGGCATTGAAATTCCTAATATCAATCACTTCAGCACACAGGGAAGTGCTGGAGGACCGGTCGGAATGATTAATGTTTCCTTCATAGAAAATGTTACTTTATCGGCTTCATCCTTTGATGCGCGCTACGACAATGCACTTTCAGGTGTGCTACAATTTGAGCAACGAAAGGGTTCAAGCGAAGGATGGAATAGAAATATTCGAGTTAGTGCAAGTGAAACGGCATTAACCTTTGACGGGCCAATTTCTGAAAAAACAACGTTTATAGGATCGGTAAGAAGAAGCTATCTGCAGTTCTTGTTTGAACTTATCGGTTTACCTATCCGTCCAGACTACTGGGATTATCAATACAAAATAGATCATACCATCGATGATTATAATTCAATCAGTCTTATCGGCATCGGGGCGATCGATGATTTTAGTGTAGAAGCACCTGAGGTCTTTGATGAAGAAGCTACGGCCCAACTGGAACAGGCTCCATTTATCGATCAAAGGACTCATGTTGCCGGAGTAAGTTGGCAGCATAAATTAAAATCCCAGCCAGGGAAATTCACACTCAGCCTATCCCACAATCGATTACAAAACACATTTACCCAATATACTGACCCTGAAAACGAGTCAGGTGCCTATTTTATTAATGAGTCCCTAGAGGCTGAAACTAAATTGAGGTTTGACCTAGTGAGATATCTTGGAAAGCTAAAATGGGCCTACGGGATGAATCTGCAGCGGTCGAATTATGAGAACAATACCACTATTGAGCGAATCAATAATTCATTCTTTTCTGCTATAGAATTTTCTAAATATGGGCTATTTACCCAGCTTAGTGGGAACCTAGGTGCGAAAACGGAGTTTACTCTTGGTCTTCGCCTTGATGATGATAGCTTTACCAAAAACAATTTATTAGACCACATTTCTCCAAGAGCCGCATTGACCTATAATTTCAATGAAGACCTGAGTGCAACTTTAGGGATTGGGCGTTACTTCAAAATACCCACCTACACCCAATTGGGTTATCAAAGCGCCGGAATCTTTGTGAACGAAAATCTAAGCTATGTACAATCCGATCACTTGACTGCAGGAATCAAGAAGTACTTTGGAAATACAACTTTATTATCTATTGAAGGATTTTTAAAATCATACAGCAACTATCCTGTCTCAGTACTTGATGAGATTTCATTAGCCAACAAAGGAGCTGGCTTCGAGGTGTTGGGTAATGAAGAAGTAGAAAGTAGTGGAAAAGGCCGAAGCTATGGGCTAGAATTATTGTATCAGCAAAAGTTGAGTAATAATTTCTATGGCTTATTTTCTTACACTTATTTCTTCAGCGAGTTCAGTGGATTAGATCCCAATGTTTATAGAAGAAGTACTTGGGATAGCCGTCATTTAGCTTCTTTTACTGGTGGATACAAACTCAATAACAATTGGGAAATCAGCTCGAGGTTCAGATATAATGGGAAAACCCCTTACGCTCCCATCGATGAGACATTTAGTCTAGCAAATTACCCTGACCTTCGACTAGATTATGACTTACTGGGTAATGAGAATTATCTATTAGATCCCTTCTCTCAACTCGATCTTCGAATTGATAAAAAATGGAATTTCACCGCAAGTAGTTTCAACCTGTTTATCGAAGTTCAGAATTTATTATCGGCTGACAACCCAACACCTCCCGAATACGGGTTAGCAAGAAACAGTGATGGATCAATAAAAAACCCTTCACAACTCAAGGAATTACCTAGAAGTGAAGGGCAATTTATACCGAGTATTGGACTCGTTTTCGATTTCTAATCTACGTTATCGTGCAGAAAAGAATTATTCGTTCTTAGTTGTGTGTCACCGTTTTGATCCTCACTCAAAGTAGTTCTTGAAACTTTAGACCCCTCAGGTACCTCGTCAAATTCAACGCCAGCACGTTTATACGCCGGTACTCGTTCAATTTCATCCAATTTGATGGAACCCTTATTGAATTGATGATTGAAGTTTTTAAAGGCCTGAATACGTTGTTCCTTGCGAGCAGCGAGAATCTCCTCAGTTTCACTCAAACTCATTTCGTAAGGATTACTTTCAGTTTGAGCTGCCGGAGCAGCGTTCGATGGAACCTTTACCTCTTCTTTGGTAGAAAGGACAAAATCCAATTCTTCCTCCACTTCTGTAGGAGTTATAGTAGCTGACGGTGGTGTATTTACCGGTGTAATTTCATCCGTATCAGAGAACAAATCGAACACAACGGTTGGAGCCATCTCTTCGCTATCGGTCTCATCAGTTACTAGGGGCAATTCAAATGAAAAGTCATCCTGGTCAAATGAAGCGCGTAAAGGGTTTACTATTTCAGCATCGATTACCTCAATCTCTTTAATCAATTCAGACGTATCAACGATTACAAAATCATCATCAATATCATCCTCTGCACTAAATTCAATCACCTCAGCAGTTACTGGTAATTCACGGATAAGATCAGAAGTACTAATCAATAAATTCTCTTCTCCAGACTCCAAAGTATCTTCTTCAAAACGATCTTCCTCTACCTCGAATGAGAAGCTCAGTTCCTCCTCAACTTCTGACTCGTCTTCTAGTTGGAATATTGTTTTCGCAGGCTCTTCGTTAACCTCTGTGTTAGGGCTTACCAATTCAGGGGAATTTACCTCAATCGAACGAATAGATTCAGAGGTGTCAAAACCAAGGGGTTGATCATTTACCGCTTTGGTTTCTCCATCCAAAGTATGAATAATTCGTTGCGTTTGGTGGGTAACAATATACTCTTGTTGGTCGGTATCAAAACCAGTTGCTATGACAGTCACAGAAATGGCATCACCCAAAGACTCATCTTCACCTACACCCATAATGATATCGGCATTATAACCAGCCTCAGATTGGATGTGATCATTAATCTCACCGATCTCGTCAAGGGTAATTTCATCAGTACCAGAAACGATGAGTAACAGAACGTTCTTCGCACCTTTGATTTTATTATCATTGAGGAGTGGACTGTCGAGTGCCGATTCGATTGCGATTCGTGCACGGTCGGCGCCAGCCGTAACTGCTGCCCCCATAATTGCTGTTCCGCTATTTGACAATACGGTCTTCGCATCTCTAAGGTCAATATTTTGGAGGTAGTGATGGGTAATTACCTCTGCAATACCTTTCGCTGCCGTAGCAAGCACCTCATCAGCTTTACTGAAACCTGATTTGAATCCAAGATTACCGTAAATCTCACGGAGCTTGTTGTTATTGATGACGATGAGCGAATCTACACTCTCCCGTAATTTATCTAATCCTTTCTGGGCCTGAGTATAACGTGTATTGCCCTCAAACTTAAAAGGGATGGTAACAATACCCACGGTAAGAATACCCATTTCCTTCGCTAAGCCAGCAATAATAGGGGCTGCACCTGTTCCGGTCCCACCGCCCATACCTGCAGTGATGAATACCATTTTGGTTTGCTGCTGTAAAAGACCTTTTAACTCCTCTAATGACTCCAAAGCCGCCTGCTCTCCAATTTCTGGATTTGCACCAGCACCTAAACCTTCTGTAAGATTAAGGCCTAACTGAATTTTATTCGGTACTGGACTGTTTTCAAGTGCTTGACGGTCGGTATTGCAAATCACAAAGTCAACTCCCTTGATCCCTTCACGGTACATGTAGTTAACAGCATTACTTCCTCCACCACCAATACCAATGACCTTAATTACATTGCTTTTATGCTTCGGTAAATCAAATTTGATGTTTTCTAATTCAAAACTCATAGGTCGGTTGTGTTTTATTTAGTCGGCTAATTCGTCAAAAATATTCTTCACTTTATTTAAAAAGTTACCTACCATTCCCGGTTTCTTTGGCCCTTTTATGGCCTCATTTTCTTGTTCTTGGGTTTCGTCGGTATCCTTTTGATCAACAGGCATGGTTTTCGCCTGTATTTCTTGTATTTCTAAGGCACCCATAAGTAAACCAACTGCGGTGGCATACATAGGGCTGGCAATTTCTGGGCTAGAATTTCCTGCAAGATGTTCGTTCGGGTATCCGATACGGGTGTCCATACCGGTGATGTATTCAACTACCTGTTTCAGGTGTTTTAGTTGGCTTCCACCACCTGTAATAACAATACCTGCGATCAGCTTCTTTTTCTGGTCGCCTTGTGCGTAGTTCTTAATTTCAGCATTAACTGCTTCAATAATCTCTACGACTCGAGCGTGTATAATCTTTGAAAGAGTCTTTAAGGTAATCTCCTTTGGTTCTCTACCTCTTAAGCCAGGGATCGATACCACTTCGTTTTCCTTATTTTCACCAGGCCATGCAGAACCAAACTTCACTTTTAATAGTTCGGCTTGCTTTTCTATGATTGCACAACCTTCTTTGATATCCTCTGTGATAATATTACCACCGAAAGGAATTACTGAGGTATGTCTGATGATTCCATCTTTAAACACGGCTAAGTCTGTAGTACCTCCTCCGATATCAACTAGCGCAACACCCGCCTCCATTTCTTCTTGACTCAAAACGGCCTTAGCAGAAGCGATAGGTTCTAAACAAACATCTTGCACTTTAATATTAGCGCTTACAATACAACGGTGAATATTCTTAATAGAAGCTACTTGACCTACCACCACATGAAACTTGGCCTCTAGTCGGTTTCCATACATACCGATAGGCTCTTTGATCTCAGATTGGGTATCTACTTTATACTCTTGCGGAAGCACGTGAATAATCTCCTCACCCGGCAGCATTTGCAACTTTTTTACCTGCTGCTCTAGTCGCTTCAGATCGTCTTCGCTAATAACCTCTTCTGGAGCTTCTCTGGTGATATAATCTGAAGTCTGTAAGCTTCGTATGTGCTGACCTGCAATACCGGCAACCACTTCAGAAATGGCTACTCCTGAAACACTTTCTGCCTCTTCAACGGCAGCTTGAATCGATTGAACCGTTTGAGTAATATTGTTGACTACTCCACGATGGACACCTAAACTTTTGGCTTTACCAATACCTACGACCTCAACTTTCCCAAATTCATTTTCCTTACCGATAATAGCAACGATCTTCGTCGTCCCGATATCTAAGCCTACTGAATATGTTTCTTGTTCCATTTGGTTACTTTTTGGTAGCCACTACCTGATTATTAAAAGACAAATTCACTGTTCGATATTGTCCTAGCGATTTCTCTTGCTCTGCTTTTATCAAAAAAGCAATCAACTTGGTCAGCTTCTGCTCAATGTTCACTGCTTCTCCAACAATTACCTCAAAGGGCAACGAGTTAAAAAAAAGCGAAAAACGACGCGAACCAATTTGCTTGATTTCTTTTAGATCATTATTCAAGAGCGCCCTACTTTCTATGCCAACAAGTAGCTCAATCACGTCAGACCCTTCAATTTCAAAAGCTTCATTCGGTCGAATCAAAGCGACTTCAGGCTCATATCGGTTGGTCAAGGGAAGCTCATCACCTAGTTCATCGATATAGTAAGGTTTTGAACCAATCACCTTAGCTCGAACCTTTTTTTGCTGAATTTCAGCCACTAAGACTCCCGAAATTGTGCTGAACACCTCAGCATTTCGAACACCAGACATCGATTCGATGCCTTTTTCTGCCTTACTCAAAACTATCCCATCTTTTAGGCTCGCGCTGTATTGTTGAACAATTTGTATTAACAATTTATTAACCGAGTCGGCATCGACCAGCGTTTCCTTCTTTTGATCGAATCGAATATCGATATAGCTCGCAGGCCTAACTTTCTGTTGAAACTGCGAAACAACAATTAAGATCACCATTAAAACGGTAACACTTATAAACTGTATGAGTGATTTAAACCGCTTCACTGTTCTAGAAGTTTTTGAATCAACTTCGATAAATTGGCAATATCGCCAGCACCAAGCGTAACTAACACTTCAGGGGCTTTCACGGATATACGCGACAGGACCTCCTCTTTTGAAACTAACTCTAATCGAGCATCTCCATTTAATAGCAGCGCAGAACTTACCCCCTCAATCGGAATTTCGCGGGCAGGATAGATGGGAAGTATCCAAACGTGATCAAACAAACCTAAAACCTCATTAAACTCTTTTGCAAAATCTCGAGTTCGAGAATATAAATGAGGCTGAAAAATAGCCGTAATCGATCGATTCTGATAACGCGAACGAAGCAACTGATGCATTGCTTTAATTTCACTGGGATGATGCGCATAGTCATCATAAAAAACGACCTGGTTATTTTCAAATAATTTCGACGCTCGACGTTTTGCTAAAGGAAGTGTATTGAAAATGGGGATAAGCTTCTCAAAGGAAACTATTTCCTTTGCCATCACATAAGCGGCTAGCGCATTGAGTAGATTGTGATTGCCATAAAAAGGAACCCTTACTGTGATTGTGGAGTTATCCTTAGCATGAATTTTAAAATTCGTTCCACTTTTAGTTAATTCAACATCGGTAAGATACCACGCATTCTCAGGAGAAAATCCATAAGAGATTGGTCTTGTTAAATTCACAGACTCGTGAGCCAACAACATCCCTGAGGTTTGGCTTGCAAATTGAGTGAACGAATCGACAATAGCCTGATAATCCTTGTAAATATCTAAATGATCAGGCTCCATCGAAGTGATAATCGAAGCATGCGGATGCAACGCTAGAAAGGAGCGATCAAACTCATCTGCCTCTACCACAAAATATTCTGAACCTGAAGAATAATAATTCGAATTCAGATCATTTGAAATTCCTCCTAAAAAGGCAGTAAACGAAACGTTAGACTGTTTCAAAAAATGAGTGAGAAATGTGGCGGTCGTTGTCTTTCCGTGAGTACCCGCCACTGCAAGTACCTTTCCTGATTGAACAACCTCACCTAAAAATTGAGCTCTCTTTAAAGCTCGAACTCCTTTCGATAAGGCATACTTCAACTGCGGATGTTCACTCGTAACTGCCGCAGTATAAACGACTACAAGGTTGCTCGAAAACTGGTCTATAAATGAGAAATCATGAAGATCGTAATTAATCTGCGCACCCTCACTACTTAAAGCTTGACATAAATCTGTTTGATCACGATCATATCCGCCGACTACATCGCCTCGATTAAGCAAATATCGAACCAAGGCCGACATCCCAATACCACCAATTCCTATGAAATAGTAAGACTGTTTCATATCAATCGTTCTGCTATTAATTCTACAATGGTCTCAGCAGCCCTAGGTCTAGCTTCAGCCTTAAATCGATTCCCCATTGCTGGATCTTCTGACTGAACATAGTCAAGAAATCGCTCCAGAATGCTTGAATCAGATAACTCACTTTCTCTAAGAATCATGGCGGCGTCTAAAGCTACCATGCTTTCTGCGTTCTTAGTTTGGTGATCTTCTGCAACTAAAGGCGAGGGAATAAAAAGCGTTGGTTTACCCACTCCAGCGAGTTCAGAAATGGCTCCCGCTCCTGCCCTAGAAATAATGCCCGAAGCTAGTTCGTAGACCACTCCCATATTTTCGATAAAAGGCACAACTTTCACCGATTTACTCTCATAGTCTTTGTAGGTGTTGTAGTAAATTTTTCCACACTGCCACAGCACTTTGAAACCTCGGATGGTAATTAAATTTAATTGCTCACTTAACCACTTATTCATTGCAGCAGAACCCAAACTACCTCCCAGCATCAAAACCACTCTGTCTGAAGTATTAAAATTATAAATACTTGCAGCCGCAGCGCGATCAATTGGGTTAGCAACCAACGATGATCTAATGGGATTACCTG